>JBFHIK010000155.1:0-6370 GCA_041596555.1 Methanosarcina sp. | reverse complement strand
TGATCTAATAAGTGATCTAATAAGTGATCTAATAAGTGATCTAATAAGTGATCTAATAAGTGATCTAATAAGTGATCTAAGATCTGCCGGGAAGTTTACCTCCGGGTATGCTCATTCCATATAAAACATTTATCCAGAATACTCTTGTATGATATAGACTTCACGGTAAGTTTCAGTGCAAACCTATTTTCCAGAAACCCTGTTGATAAGGATAATTCGGCTTACAGTGTGACAAATTTTTACACAAAAGGGGATAAACTAATTTTGTGATGCTTTTGTGATGCTATACTTATCAGGGTTTAGTTTTCATAATTATATTGAATTATAGCCTTGTTTTTTGAGGCAAAAAATTCAAAATTTTAAAGCTGAACGAGTATAAAGCCGAAAGACAGCATATATAAGGAGAATATTACTTACAGTAATTAATGTATGGGAAACATTATATATCCGTAGTAATTTAATAGAAACAGGTTATCGAGTCATATAAATAATATAATAAATGTTGTAATAACATAAGTGTTTAATTTAAGAACTGGCGCAAAGGAAGTAGAGTGATTACGCCAACAGACTAAAGATTAATAAAGCGGTAATATTAACATCTAGCAATAAAAGTTACCAATAATTTTGAAAAAAGAGGATCCAAATGGCCCGAAATATAAAAGTGGAAGAGCTCTTGCAAACCCCTATCGAAAAACAGCGGATAGAGCTTGTAGAACGCAAAGGAATAGGGCACCCTGACAGCATCTCGGACGGACTTGCCGAAGCCGTAAGCCGAGCGCTATGCAGGGAATATATAACCAAATGTGGAGCTGTACTCCATCACAACACTGATGAAACCCAGATTGTAGCCGGCAGATCCAGCCCGAGATTCGGAGGAGGAGAGGTACTGCAGCCCATATATATGCTCCTTGTAGGCAGAGCCACTAAAGAGTTCGAAGGCACCGAGCTTGCCACAGAGTCCGTAGCCCTCCAGGCTGCCCGCAAGTACCTCAAAAATACCCTGGTGAACATGGATCTAGAGAGAGACGTGATCATGGACTGCAAACTCGGAACAGGATCTTCAGACCTCAGAGATGTCTTCAAGAGAGACCGGGTACCGGTTGCAAATGATACCTCTTTCGGAGTTGGGCATGCCCCATTTTCTGAACTTGAAAATATCGTTTACAATACAGAGCGTCAGCTCCTTACCGATCTGAAGTCCCGCATGCCTGCAATAGGAGAAGACATGAAAGTTATGGGGCTCAGGGATGGGGAAGATATAACCCTTACTATATGCAGCGGCATGATTGGAAGGTATATTGACGATCTGGACAGCTACATAAGCATGACTGAAGAAATGAAGACTTATGTAGAAGAGCTTGCAGCTCACTATACCGAGCGGGATGTGAAAGTCCAGATAAACACAGGCGATAACCTGAAAACGAGCTGTATTTTCCTTACAGTCACCGGCACCTCAGCTGAAATGGGAGATGACGGATCGGTAGGGCGTGGAAACCGCTGCAACGGGTTGATCACACCTAACAGGCCTATGAGTATGGAGGCAACCAGTGGAAAGAACCCGATTAACCATATCGGAAAAATCTACAACCTCCTCTCGACACAGATGGCCCGGGATATCGTACAGCAGGTTCCTGATGTACAGGACGTCAATATCAGACTGCTCTCCCAGATAGGAAAGCCCATTGACCAGCCGCTTGTGGCAAGCGCTCAGATCATTCCAAAAGAAGGGACCTCCTTTGCAAAAGTCAAATCGGAAGCTGAAGTTGTAATTGACGACTGGCTTTCCAATGTGACGAAAATTACAGAAATGGTTATCAGGGGAGAACTGAACACCTTCTAATAAAACCAAAAATATCTGAGGCAAGAAAATATCGAGGGGAACCTTCGGGTTCTTTTCACATCTTTTTTACGAAAGTCGAAGGCAGAATGCCCGTTACTTTAGTGACGGGATGAATGCCGTCAACGTCCCATATTTTCGCTATCTGCTAACCTCTAAATACTATTCTGTCCTATACGATGTACTGAATTCCTAAGCGATAACCAAGCCAAGGAAACCAGAACCAATTGATCTTTCTTCACCTCTGGGACAGAGGGTAGAGCCTGTGGACTTATGAACGGTAGTTCGAGGTATGAAGCAGGAAGCCCGTTACTTCAGTGATGGGTAGTTCACTGTACCTGTCTTAACAGTCAATCCATTAACAGTCCATGATTTTAAAATGAGATTTTTAAACAGGACCTGCCATACAGATAGGATTTTTCAGGAGTTTTTTAACCTTTCAGGTATTCTTGCCGAAAGCAAGTAGTTTAAGGCTTCTCAGCGGGTAAAATTATATTTTCAACTATGAGAAAAAGATTACACTTCCAGCTATTTAAGGCGGGTTTTTAATTTTCTCAGAGAGCCTCCGAAAAATAAAAATATTTTAATTCAAGGAGGTTTTTAGACAACCTTAACAGTTAGTTTGAACTTCTCCTCGCCTCCAAAGCGGAAAATAGTATAACTACCTTCAATTTCCCAGGTGCCTGGTTTTACAGCCTCGTATTCCCATTCATGAACCCCTGGAACAGTCTTTGTATCCGGGACATCAGGAGTAAACTGTTCCCGGAGCAGTTTAAGACCCTCCCCGGCCTCCATCTTCCATACAGTTTCAGCAACAGGGTTATCCTTGCTGTACATGTGCTCTCCGGGTTGGTCCCTGAGTTTTATCACAAAGGTGTCTCCAAGGTTGATGCTGACCGTATCGAAACTATTGGCATTCGTAAAGATTTGAGCGACCATATTCCATATCCCTTCGGTATTATGAGATTAGTTCATTTTCTTACTGTAATTGTGCTATATGTCCTCTGTAATATACAAAAGTATTTTTGATAAATATGGAAAATGTTATAAATGTCAGCTATTATCACTCACCCCTAGCGAAAAAGATAAATACCATCACCATATATGGAGATGGTGCACTGAGGCAGTGTAGCACTATGCAGCACTGGATCAGTATCATCGTCCCGCCTTAACTCAGTGGTAGAGTGCGCGGCTGTAGTTCGGCTCGTGCGGGAAATATCCCGTACATTTCTGCGCAGGCACCGCGATGTCCCCGGTTCGAGTCTGGGAGGCGGGACCTGGAACTTATTCCAGAATAGACTCAAGTCAACGGGAACATTTATATATTAAAGATGCATTTAAGGTTTGCTCGCAGCGCGGGCAAAACAGCAACTAAAAAGACAAAAGTGTCCGGATAGTGTAGAGGCCTATCATGGAGCCCTGTCGAGGCTCCGACTCGGGTTCGAATCCCGGTCCGGGCGCTTCTTTTTTTTAAATACAATAACTTTGCATAATTTATTAGACATTTTTATTTAATGGATCTATTTTGATATAATCCATGATTTTTGATATAATTCATGATTTTTGATATAATTCATGATTTTTTTTCAGTTCGCTCAGGTCTTTAGTTCAACCAACCCCCAATCCTGAGATTCCTGATTGCCTTGCTCTGAGCACCTTACTTCTACCGGGCACTTCTGCTATACCCTCCTGATTTTTCAGAACCTTTTAACTTTCACATACATGTCAGAATCATCTCTCGAAGCTCTGGGAACTTTTTCCGTAAAAAACATGTAAAGAGAGACAAATACAGGAATAAAGCTGAAGCAAGAGGTTACAAAAATGGGTATTGAGTCCCGTACTCCGGATTGTTACAGGGAAAGAGCCAGCAGATTTAGCGATCTCTGCAAGAAGATGAAGAGTACAAGAGAGAGAATGGAAGAGGAAACTCTCATTTTTATCGAAGCCGCCAAAATTTTCTCCCTGGAATGGATTCAAAGGTACCTGGAAGGAAACGTGCCTTCTCTGGAAAACGAAGGGCATTCCAAAAATTCAGAAACTGGCAAAAATAAGTTGAATGAACTGTCACACCTGAAGGAAATTAGTTCCCGAATCTCACTTATTGTCGAAGAGAATCTCAACCTTGATGAGTATTGGGTTCACAGGAATCAACTGCTTCAGACAGACATCTCTCATGACTACCTTGAGTTTAAAAAAGAAAAGATAAGGAGAGATCTGACATCAAGCATTCGAATGATCCTGGGCTGCGCTGCAGAAATTTTCACCGACCTGAAAGATGAAGATTCTGGAGATAAAGTGTGGGTAAAAGAGCGGGGAAGACGAAAATATATATGTATTCTCAGATTTTCGGACGAAATGGCGGCTTCCCTTGATCGCTATTTCACAATGCTTAAGGAACTTCTTATTCTTGGGAAAGAGATGAAGGAGATCGAAAAGAAGAATAAAGAGAAGAAAAAATAAAAAAAAGAGAAAATAAAAAAGGGAAAATAAAAAGGGAAAATAAAAAATGGAAAATAAAAAAGGGAAAATAAAAAAGGGGACCAGGCAAAAAAGTGAACCTGGGAAAAAACGAGCTCTGTGAAACTTAAATGGGCAATACCCCTGTTAAATTTAGGTCCCATGCTCAGGATCCATATACATTCCCGCCTGCAAGCCGACGATAACAACTTTATTCACGGACATTAGATTAACCCTATATGACAGAGCCAGACTTCAGCATAAAAAAGACCCTTGAGGAAGCAGGAACAGATGCTTACCTGATGACAGGGAATATTCATAATGCCGATATTTACTATGCAACCCGTTTCCTGGCATCGGACGAGTTCATTTATCTGCAAACAGGAACCGGGAAAGAAGTTCTGTTTATTTCGGAAATGGAGCGTGGAAGAGCTGAAATCGAGTCAAGGGTTTCGACTATAAAAACCACTCAGGAATTTGGATACCGCGAAAAAATTAAGGAGAAAAAGGATGTGTCTATTGCCTATGCAGCCTGCGTATCCGAACTGCTCCTTGAAGAAAAAGTAAAAAAAGTTGCAGTTTCCTATGACTTTCCGGTCTTTTATTCAAACTATCTTACAGAAGCAGGTTTTACCGTCGTCCCTATAAAAAGCCCTTTCAGGAAAATGAGGAGCGTGAAGAGACCGGAAGAAATCGAAGCCATAAAGTATGCCCAGATGGCCGGGGAAAAGGCTATGGAAGCGGCAATTTCCCTGATAGAAGGAGCAGAAGAAAGGGACGGCATCCTCTATTTTGAAGGGAATGTCCTTACCGGAGCTAAAGTGAATTCAGTCATTGACCATACTCTGCTGGATTTTGGGTGCGAAGCCGAAGAGACAATTGTCTCCTGCGGGGAGGATACTGCAAACCCTCATGGAACTACGGAGGGGCCTCTCAGGGCGAATGCTCCGGTCATCCTGGACATTTTCCCAAGGAGCAAAAAAAAGCGCTATTTTGCGGACATGACGCGTACCGTGCTCAGAGGGGAGGCTTCAGAAAAACTAAAGGCAATGTATGAAATTGTATTTGAAGCCCAACAAAAAGCTCTGGGAATGGTAAAACCCGGAGTTTCGACCTCTGAAATACACAGTGCAGTCTGTGACCTGTTTGAGGCACGAGGCTATCACACCTACAGAAGTGGAGCAAAAACCGGATTCACACACTCTACAGGCCATGGGGTCGGGCTTGACATCCATGAACTTCCCGGTGTAGGAGAAAACAGTGTGCTTCTGGAGGCAGGTAATGTGATAACAATCGAGCCCGGGCTATATTATCCGGGAATTGGGGGAATCCGGCTTGAAGATATGGTGCTGGTCACCGAAACAGGGTGTGAAAACCTTACAGGGTTAGAAAAGAAATTTGTATTAAAATCCGTCATATAAATTAAACAACCAGCTTGTAATCAGAATACAACCAGCTTGTAATCAGAATTTGCCTTAATTTGCCTTAAATAGCCCGGAATGACGGGAAACAAGCATAAATACAGCAGGACTCTACCATAATAAGGGTTATAAATCAAGTTTACACAGATCGGATTTCATAACCAGTCTGTGGCAAAATATTGCTATAATAAGGCCTCAGGCAGGATAAAGCCATTATATAGCCATTATATAGCCATTATATAACCATTATATAACCATTATATAACCATTATATAACCGTTGCATAACCTGAAAACGTTTATGAGAAATCATCCAGTTTGAGGTTAACATGACAGATAATGTATACAACAGAGAAGATATCCTTGAAAAGTACAGAGAAGCAGGCAGGATTCTGAAGATTGTCAGAACTGAAGCTGCAGATATGGTGAGAGTCGGAAACAGCCTGCTTGAAGTTGCTGAATTTGTGGAAAAGAAAACCATAGAACTTGGAGGCAGACCTGCCTTCCCCTGCAATATCTCAAGAAACCAGGAAGCTGCCCATGCGACTCCCAAAGCAGGGGATAAGGATGTCTTTGGAAAAGATATAGTGAAGCTGGACCTTGGAGTCCATGTAGACGGATACATAGCAGACTCAGCAGTAACTGTGGACCTTTCA
>JBFHIK010000154.1:0-6394 GCA_041596555.1 Methanosarcina sp. | reverse complement strand
TAATAATTACACAATTTTTCAGCCATAATCGTATCTTATTGTTGCTGATAAACTTTTTCCAAACTTTGTGTATCTATTTGATGCGAGCAAGATTTTTATATCATTTGAAATACTTTAATGTATCAACATATCTTGATTCCTACATACATTTCCTGAATTACATAAAAAACCTGATCATTTAGGAGAATTAAGGAGAATTATCATGAAACGATTGTATAGAATACAGGCCAAAAAACGAGTTTCTTTTTCCATTATATTTATTTTTTGCTTTATTCTCTTCAGCTCAGGCTGCACGGACGTTAATGATTCCGGTAATAACGCAGAGCTTGTTGGAGTCACAACAGACGTTAATAATTCAGGTGTTGAAGCAGGGCTTATCGAGGTTACGGACCTGAACCAGATTGATGAAGCTCTCAATAAAGGTCCTGTTGTGTTGAAACTTGGTTCCAAGGGGTGCATTCCCTGTCAAGAGCAGGAAGAGATTCTTTCAGAGATTCTTTTAATGTATCAGGATAAGGCTTCAATTATGCTTATTGATCTCAACGAGTACCCTCAGTTTGCAACAACATTCGGAGTGAGGTCTATCCCGGATACCTGTATAATTACAGGCATCGAGGACGATAAATATATGTACATGCGGCCGGACGGAACTAAAAGTTCGGAAAGAGCTAGTGCAAGGTTCCTGGGTGTTGTCGACAAAGAGACCCTTTCAGTGACTCTTGACAAAGCTCTCGAATCCCGAAATATAAAGGAGTAAGAAAGGAGTAAGTTTATGTTTTCAGATTTTCTTCCAGTTGCTGCTTTCTTTGCAGGGGTGGTCAGTGTACTCTCCCCCTGCATCATTCCAGTAATTCCGGCAGTTTTTGCTTATTCAACAGAAAAAGGAAAATTCAGGCCCCTTGCGATTGTATTGGGGCTATCTATTTCCTTTACCAGCATGGGGATTGTCACTTCCCTTTTTGGAGCAACACTTACGGCTTATCTAGATCTACTTTATATCTTTGCCGAGGCTCTTCTGATCACAATGGGTGTTTCATTGCTTTTCGACCTCAATATTTTCAATTTTTTTGGAAATTTTTCTTCGCTTGCAAATTCCAGGAAAGAAGGACTTTTCGGAGGTCTTTTGCTTGGTCTCTCCCTAGGTATTGTCTGGCTTCCTTGTGTGGGCTCAGTACTTGGCTCAATTCTAACAATGGTTGCAGTTTCGGGTAAAGTTACATATGGGGCATTGATGCTCTTCATATATTCTATCGGCTTTTCCATTCCAATGCTTTTTGTTGCTTACTCTGCAAGCTTTTCTTCTGCAAGGCTTCAAAATGTTTCAAAATATGGTTTTCCATTGAAAAAAGCCGCTGGCCTTATTGTTCTGGGAGTTGGCTTTTACATGGTTTACCAGAACCACTTCATGGGTTTCTGAGTCTTCGAGGCACTCCCAGACTCCAGACACTTATTTTTTGGATCGTGAAAAAGAGTTGCTGAGAATCGCACACCCGGTAAACTGATTGTTTCTAAACCAGGCATGGAGTTATTTTTTTGTCTCATAACAAACTGTTCCATGATCTTCGATTTTTTAACATACTATATTTATAGAAACTGTTTCGGAAAAAGGGGATTAGGCACCACTAACCACTAAATATATATGCATATATGCGCATATATGCATATACTCATGATTGATAGTAAAGTGAAGTTTTTTAAAGCTCTCGGAGATGAAACAAGGCTTACTATCCTCTCTTACTTGCTGGAGCACAGTTACTGTGCCTGCGATTTTTCTTCCCTTACAAAAAAAGACCAGACCACAGTTTCAAAGCACCTGCGAGTTCTTGTTGAAGCTAGGATTTTAAAGTACGAAAAAAAGGGAAGAAACATCATCTACAGCATTAAAAACGAGGAGATTGGAGCTTTGCTTCTATCTCTTGGAATCAGGGATATAAAGCCCTGTTGTGATGGACAGCAGGTCTCAGGAGTATGTCCTATGTGCAAAACTGAATACATAAATAATACTGTTAATGAGATTACTGATAACCGGGTTGAGAAATAAAGCTAAGGATGACTGAAAGTAAGCTCAAAATAAAATCAAAAAATATCAACGATGAGGAATGGGTAGAACAATGGATGCGAATGAAAAAAAGGAAGTTATCAAAAAGAAGTATCAGGAAATTGCAATTTTAGGAGGCTCCTGCTGTTCTGGCGGCTGCTGCTGCGGGGATGCGAATTCTATAGACCTTTCTAAATCTCTTGGTTATTCTGAATCTGATATTCAGGCGGTCCCTGATGCAAACCTGGGACTTGGATGTGGTAACCCTACCGCTTTTGCAGAACTGAAAGCTGGAGACATCGTTCTGGACTTGGGTTCAGGTGCAGGGTTTGATTGTTTCCTTGCTGCACAGAAAGTCGGGAGCTCAGGAAAGGTTATCGGAGTAGATATGACTCCTGAAATGATTGAAAAAGCGCAGGCTAATGCTCGAAAATATGGATATTCAAACGTTGAATTCCGCTATGGAGATATTGAAGCTCTTCCGGTTGAAGATAGTTCTGTGGATGTTATTATCAGCAACTGCGTGATTAACCTGGCACCGAATAAAGAAAAAGTTTTCAGGGAGGCTTTTAGGGTACTGAAGCCTGAAGGCAGGATGTATGTTTCGGATATGGTCCTCCTGGCTGAGCTACCTGAAGAGCTTAAAAACGACAAAGACCTGCTTGCAGGCTGTATCGCTGGTGCAGTTTTAAAAGAGGAATATTTGAGGCTTCTGAAAAATGCAGGGTTTTCTGTAGAAATCCTGAATGAAGATTTGGATATCAGTAAAAGGCAATACGGAGATTTACCAGTCGAGAGCCTGAAATTAAAAGCCTGGGTGTAAAAAGAAGACAGCAAATATGGGAAAAAAGTATGAGGAATATCATCAATTCCTGATGGTTACTTCACTCATTCCCAATTTTCTTTTAATACTTTAAGAATCTTTACTTATTATACCTCATTTTTAACACTTTATCAAAGGATTAAGAACCGTCACAATGCTAATTAATTATTGTATTCAATAACAGTTAATGATATCAAATGTAAGATCACAGGAAAAAGAGAAAATTCTTTTTCTATGCACTCACAACTCAGCCAGGTCTCAGATGGCGGAAGGTCTTTTGAGGGCTATCTATGGAGATCGATACGAGGCTTACAGTGCTGGAGTCAGTGCCATAGCTGTTAATCCCTATGCTGTTCAGGTCATGAAGGAGATAGGTATCGATATCTCCAGTCAGTACTCAAAAACTCCCAAAGAATTCCAGGATATCATTTTTGATATGGCAGTCACAGTATGTGATCGGGCTAAAGTTTCCTGTCCTATATGCAGTACGAACTTGGAGGTTCAGACCGAATACCCCAGAGCAAGAAAGGTGATTCATAAAAGTTTTGAAGATCCTGCTGCAGCTGTGGGATCAGAAGAAGAGAAGCTCAAGGTTTTCCGCCAAGTCAGAGATGAGATAAAAGACTGGATTTCCCAGATATTTGGGAAATGATGTCAGGTCCTTGATCTGCTTGCCTGGCATCATTTTTTAACTTTTTTAAAGGTTCTTACAATGTCAGCATATTTGCAAGATATCCTGCAATCACAGCTATTGAAAAAACCGTCATAACGAAGGCTGTCAGCAGTTTCTTCTTGAATATTGACGAGAGAAGAGTGAGCTCTGGTATACTGGCTCCTGCACCGCCGATTATCAGTGCCAGAACAGCGCCCACACTCATTCCCTTTTCGATGAGTGCCAGTCCGATGGGAATCATAGTTTCAGCTCGGATATAGATGGGGACACCTATAATTGCAGCAACAGGAACTGCCAGGGGATTGTCAGGTCCGGCAAGGCGGGTGATAATCTCCGTTGGTATAAATCCATGAATGAATGCCCCGATTCCCGCTCCAAGAACGAGATAAGGCACAAGCTGACGGAAAAGACTGAATGCGAATACTTCAGACCGATGTATTCTGGATTTTGCATCCGTTGCCTGCTGACAATCACAGTTGTTCCGCACAACAGCAACTGGCTTAATCTGACTGGAGAAACCGAACCCATCAAGTAAAAGTCCGATAGCAATTGTTGACACGAAGACGACGGCAAAATAGAGAGTAGCGATTTTCCAGCCCAGTAAAATGACAAATAGGGATATTATTACCGGGTTCAGCAAGGGGGATGAGAAAAGAAATGCCATTGCTGCAGCAAAAGGTACACCAGCCTTAAGCATCCCCAGGAGAAGCGGTATGGTTGAACAGGAGCAGAAAGGGGTAATTGTACCAAACCCTGCCCCAAGGACACTGCCTACAACTTTGTTCCGTCCTCCCATAGTCTTTTTTATGGTTTCTTCAGGCACATACTCCTGAATCAGTCCCACGAGAAAAGTTATACCTATGAATAAAACAGTGAGCTCTACGGCGATCTCAATAAAGAACTTGGCCGCCACAGTAAAATTATCCCAGAACATTTTGATCTTCCTTCAAAATTATTTTTATCCTTCAAATTATCGAAAGCTACAGCTATTGGATACTTGAAGTACCATACAGCCTCTCAGGAACCCGACTTTTCTGAAGTTTTAACTGCTTTTAGGGTTTCAGCTCCATCCCAGGATACTATTTTCAAAAGGGGAACTTTCTGATATCTCATATCTCATGAAGTAGCTTTGCCTGGTTAAGTATTTCAATAACTGCCCCATCCGAGAGACGAAGGTAAGACCATTTTCCTTCTTTCCTTTCTTTGATCAGGCCCGCACTCTTCAATACTGAAATATGGTGAGAAACAGTTGATTGAGAATTGGAAAGGGCAACCGCTAGTTCGCAGGCACAGAGTTCTCCTTCTTTTAACAACTTTACAATCTTGAGACGATTAGGATCTGAAAGGGCTTTAAAAATCCTGATCTCCAAATGCAGCGCTTCTTCATCCAGCTCATTTACAAAAGAACTGAGCTTCTGTGCTCTTATCTCTAACTGATCGTGATCAAAAATAAAACGTTTCAATCTCTCAATTTCCACTTCACTCTTTCTTTTGTTCACACCTGATTTCCTTTCGGTTTCCATGGATTTACCTGCAGCAGCTGCCTCTACCTTCTAAAGGAAGAAGCACGTTTTTACTCTGTTCTTTTGACCAGCACTTCACACACAGCTTTATAGTTCCTAAGTCCCTATGATTGGCTCGGAGTAGCGAATCCTCTTCTTTTCCGCAAATTGAGCATTTGAGGTTCATTTCCAATAGCCTCGTAACAAAATTTTTGTAAGTAGCTTACAAAACTACATATCCATATATGTAAATATGATTATTTTCTTTTCTCTTGCCAGTATGTTTCGTATTCTTTCAGTACTGCGATCTTGAATTTCTCCAGTTTTTCTTCGGGAATTTCATTTATTTTTACAAGGTTTTGAACAAGTTCTTCTATGTCTATATTTTCCGGTGTCTTGCCTGCAGAAGAGAATTTCTCGAATTCCTCATCTAATCCGGCAATTTCCATATCCTTGCTGTCAACTTTTATCTTTTTGACACTTACAATAGAAGGACCGCAGCAACAGCAACTTTTGTCGCGTCCAACCAATTTTCCAAGCAAATTTTTTCCAAGTTTGCCCATCTAAGATAATCTCCGTTAGAGATCTATAAGATATATCAAACATTATTGATATTTATGTCTATCAATATGATATAAAAAGATAACTATTCCAAAAATGGCATTCAACCGTAACTACAGAATTAGTAAGTTTCAAGGCTGATAATCATGTTTTAATTTATCAGTTAGGGACCAAGAATAGCACGGATGAAAAGTGAGGAATAGCAAGTAATTGCGGTCTTGATATACTCATGAGGATCATTCAATTCAAGATCAACTTCAGACTTTAGAAAAGTATATATATCTGTTTATATTCAATGTATGTTTATATGATTAATGAAGAAGATCCACAACTTTTCAAGGCCCTTTGCGAAGATACAAGGTATAGAATAATCAAGGCTCTAATTGAATCTGAGTGTAAATGTGGTGAAAATAAACACAGCAATAAAGGAGAAATATGTGCGTGTGAGATCCCAGAAATTATTGGCAAGACTCAATCCAATACCTCAATGCACCTTGCAAAACTACAGGACTGGGGGATAATTAAAGTAAGAAAAGAAGGCAAAAAGAGATTATATTCTATACAAAACGAAAAAATCAGGAAAATCTTGGAAGTCCTTGAAGAATAATATTTAGTATTAATTATAGAAAACTTAAGAGCTGTGTTCCCTGAAGGTTTGTCAATTACCCCTCCCTAAAACCTTCACCTAACGGCTCAGGTTTTTGAGGAAGGGGCTTGTCTAACAAGCCCTGGTTGACCAGATCACCGATAAGGAGCAATGGAAAATCGGTAAACGATAGGAAAGAAATAGTTACCCT
>JBFHIK010000153.1:0-6409 GCA_041596555.1 Methanosarcina sp. | reverse complement strand
TCATAGTTTAAGTTCAGAGCAAAGTCTGATTAGCTACCTGAGTCTCTTCCCCTTCTAGTAGTTAAAAATCAGACTATTATATATAGACGGGAAAAAATAAAAACGTTAGCATTAAACATATTAAAAGGGAGATGACGGCTGTATCCCATGTTTGAAAACACGGGGATTAGCCTTAAACACTCCTAAATCTCAATTGCAAAGATTGAAATTCAAGATTAGTCATATCCTATTCTTATAAATAAAATACATCAGATAAGATCCATCAGATAAAATATATGAGAGATGATGTTATGACCGGCGTAAAAGTGCTCCTTATGATGGGATGTCCAGAGGTCCCAATTCAAACCAGCATTGCTCTGTATCTTTCCCATAAGCTGACTAAATTGGGATTCGATGTAACCGTTGCCGGGACAGGTGCAGCAACCCAGCTTTTGAAGGTCTCTGATTCCGACGGCTATTATGCAAAAAAGCTGGCAAATCTCGATAATACTATAGAGGACATTATTGAGGAAAGAGCGGATTTCGACATCTGCTTCGCTTTTATGCATAACGATGCCGGAATGACTTATGCTGCGACCATGAGTGCCATTTCTCGGGGGAAACTGTACTCCATAGTCTTTGGAAGGCACGCTGATGAGCTGGCTGAAACTATCGAGTTTGATTGTGAAAAGATCGTTTCAAAGGACGTTCACAATCCTGTTCGTCTCAAGAACAAGCTGGACAAAGTGGTGGAGGAGATAGTCAAATGAGCTGCATTGAACAGATGAAGTACGAGATCCTTCTGGATAAGACGACCTACAAGGCTGCCAGAGATTATATTGAGAAAAACTCGGACGAGATTTACTATGTATCCCCGGGCTACAAGATCTTCAAGGACTACCACATAATAGGAGTACCTCCTATTGCTCTGGGGGCTAAAGGTAATGCTCTGATCTTCACCTACACAAAGCCCTGTTATGGAACTTTTGTCCTGACTGTAGATAATGAGGACAGTATAAAGGAAATAGGTCGGCTCAGGGAGACGGAGACGGAAAAAGTAAAGGCTTCTTTGAAGAAAGGTAAGCCTCCTGAGAGCCCTAAGGCACCTTCTGGTGGTTACCTGGATCTGTGGAAAAAAGATTTATAAGATGTTGCCCTGAGACAAACTCTGGAAAAGGGTTGCCACAGGAAATGGTTGCCACAGAAAAGGATTTCAAAATAGAGGAAATGAGTTTTACTCTCATTTTTCTCTAAGTTGACATCAAAATTGGGTTTTAACCTTTTTACTCTTTTACTCTATTACAAGGTCTTTGACCCTGATTCCGCTTTCCACGATTTTTCCTACGATTTTTCCACCGGTAATCTCTGCAGCTTTTGCAGCATCTTTTTCCGGAAGGATAATCAGGAAGCCCATGCCCATATTGAAGGTCCTGTACATCTCAAGGTCTTCGACTCCGCCTTCTTTCTGCAGGAATTTGAAAATCTCCTGGGGTTCCAGAGGATCGGAAAAGTCAAAGCCAAGCTTCGTTACCCTTCTCAGTTTTAAAAGCCCGCTGCCTGTTATATGGGCAAGCCCGTGCACTTCACATGCTTTAAGGACATCAAGGACTTCGATATAGATCCTGGTGGGTTCCAGGAGGTCGTCTCCTATGGTCTTTGAACTGTCATAGGGGCAGGGGGCATGGTAAGAGTGTCCGGATTCCTCAATGATCTTTCTCACCAGAGTATAGCCGTTACTGTGGACTCCTGTACTCGGAATGCCGACTATCACGTCCCCTACCTGGACTTTTCCTCCTTCAATAACATCCTCTTTTTTGACAAACCCAAGGCAAGTGCCTGCAAGGTCAAAACCTTTGATGATATCAGGCAGGGTCGCGGTTTCTCCGCCTACAATAGACATCCTTGATATTTCGGCTCCTTTCAGCAGCCCTTCTCCTATCTGGGCGGCAAAGCCCTCTTCATGCTTTTCCAGGGCAAGGTAGTCCACAAAAGCCACAGGTTCAGCCCCTATCGCAAGAAGGTCGTTAACGTTCATTGCGATGCAGTCTATTCCCACGGTGTTCCAGCGCTGCATCTCATTTGCAATAAGGACTTTTGAGCCAACCCCGTCCGTTGTCATGGCAAGGGCATACTCCCCGAAGTCCAGGAGCCCTGCATAGTGACCTATCCCTGTAAGAGGGGCTCCAATTCCTTTTCGAACATAACTCAGTTTGTCGATCAGGGTTTTGACTGTTTTTTCTTCCGCTGTTATATCCACGCCCGAATCTGCGTACGTTAGGTGCTTTTCGCTCACTCTCTTACCCTTCCTGCCTGCTTCATAGTTGTTTTTCAATTCCATTTCCATTGTAGAGTTCAAATTCGTCATGCAGGGTTTTGACTGCGGAAAATGCATCATCTCCCCTGACCACGAAAGAGATATTGTACTGGGAAGACCCCTGGCTGATCATGATAATATTAATCATTGAGTTTCCAAGTGCGCCGAATACCCGTTTTGCCACTCCCGGGGTTCCTGCCATGCCTGCGCCCACAACCGCGACTACACAGACATTTCTATCCGAAGTTATTTCCTTTACGATTTCACGGTTGAACTCAGCATGGAGGGCGTTTAATGCAGGCTCCACATGTGCCTCACTGATAACGAAAGAGAGGTTGGACTCGGAAGACCCCTGGCTGATCATAACGACATTTACCCCTGCCTTTGCAAGTGCGGTAAAGAGCCTTGCAACAGTTCCGACTGCCCCTGCCATCTCGGCACCTGCGATGTTGATGAGAGCCACATTTTTGATCAAGCTTACAGCTTTTACTACGTGCTTGCACTGGAATTTCTCTGACACCACGAGTGTACCCGGGAACTCCGGGTCAAAGGTGTTCTTGACACGTACAGGAATATGTTCGCGCATTGCAGGTTCAATGGTGCGCGGGTGCAGCACGTTTGCCCCAAAATAAGAGAGCTCCATGGCTTCTGCATAGGAGATCTGCGGGATGGTCTTTGCTTCGGGCACGATTCTCGGGTCCGTTGTCATGATCCCGTTAACTTCTTTCCAGAGCCAGATCTCGTCGGCTTTCAGGGCTGCGCCAAGGATGGAAGCCGAGAAGTCAGACCCACTTCTGCCAAGAGTGGTGATTATCCCGTCTTCATTTTCCCCTATAAAGCCTGTGACCACAAGAATATGGGACTCAAGCCTGCACCCAAGCCTCTTTGATACAAGTTCGTATGTCTTTTCAAGAGGGCGGGCATTTCCGTAATCCGATGAAGTTACAATCCCTGCCTCTCCTCCGGTGTATTCGATTGATGAGATCCCAAGGGAGCGGACAGCACCTGAAACGATCGGAGTCGCCAGCCGTTCGCCGTAGGAGGAGATATAGTCGATTGACCTGTTGGTAAGTTCGCCCAGATAGCAGATCCCGATCAAAGCTTTTTCGAGTTCTTCAATCCGGAGGTCAAGGATCTGGAGGACGTCTTTTGCGACATTGGGGTCGTCAATGGCATCCCTTACGGCTTCGTGGTGTTTGTTTGTAAGCTCTGTTTTAAATTCTTTTACAAGCGAAACCTTTCCTTTTGTTGAGGCAAGGTGCGCATTTTCCAGAAGCCTATCGGTTACTCCACTGAGTGCCGAGGTTACCACCACGATCTGGTTGCCTTCCTCATAGTATCTTTTGAGGAGGTTGGCAACGTGACGGATTTTTTTTCCGTCTCCAACGGAAGTTCCTCCAAATTTCATTACAATTTTCATGATCAGATCACGTTTTGGCATTAAGTCGGATATCCCGACACTTTTCTTTTTTGTAATATGTTAGTCATAGTATTTTGGTTTTTAGTTAATTTTGACCATCATGATCAGTATTCAGGCTAATGACATTAGCATTAATTATAATCTTACATTAGCACTAATTATATAATTTGAGATAATCTAAAGTAAATCCTGTTACGCTTACAGGTCGCTTCTTTATATATAATCCTGCCTGTAAAGAACAGCATGCACCGGCTCTCCAGCTTCTTACTATATTTTAAGCTGAGAACCTGTCGTGTATAGGATATGGATACTATATTATAATGTTTGTGTAGAATGGGTATAAGAACTGAAACTTTAGGATCGGCAGAAAAAGCCTGCTGGCAGATGCCAGTAAAATACCTTTGCAGGTATCCGGTAGAAAATGATATATTTTATCTACAAGATGAAGGGTAAATCAGTTGGAAAAAGGTGAAGCAATGAAATATGCCATACTTATAGGAGACGGAATGGCGGATTACCCGATAGAGGAGCTGGGTGGCAGGACCATTTTACAGGCAGCTCGAACACCTGCTATGGATTCCATTGCAGCGCGCGGCAGAACCGGGCTCGCACAGACCGTACCTGATGGTTTTCCTCCCGGAAGTGACGTTGCAAACATGTCAATTCTCGGATACGATCCGGCAGCCTATTACTCAGGAAGGGCTCCTCTGGAGGCTGCGAGTATGGGAGTGGCTCTTGAAGCTGACGATGTGGCTTTCAGGTGTAATCTTATTACCGTAGAAAACGGAATGATAAAAGACTACAGTGCAGGGCATATAAGCAGTGATGAAGCAGAGATTCTGATCGATACACTTGATTCCGAACTCAGGACCGAAAAAGTCAGGTTTTATCCGGGTATAAGTTACAGGCATCTTATTGTTGCCGGGGATAATCTGGGGGCAGAAACGGAATGTACGCCTCCGCATGATATCACAGGAGAACGAAAGGATAGTTATCTTCCCAGAGGAAAAGACGGTGAGTTTTTTTCAGGGCTGATTGAGGCATCTATGGTTGTTCTGGAACTTCACCCTGTTAACCTGAAAAGAGTACAGGAAGGCAAAAACCCGGCAAACTCCATCTGGGTCTGGGGACAGGGTTATGCCCCGAAGTTTAAGTCTTTTCAGGAACTTTATGGGAAAAAAGGAGCTATTATTTCGGCAGTGGATTTGCTCAAGGGCATTGGAATCTATGCAGGGCTGGATGTAATTGAAGTCCCCGGAGCAACCGGTTATCTGGATACCAATTATGAAGGAAAAGCCAGCGCAGCCCTTGAAGTCCTGAAGACCAGGGATCTTGTCTTCGTTCACGTCGAAGCTCCTGACGAGGCAGGGCACGAAGGAAGCATTGATAAAAAAATGCAGGCAGTTGAGGATTTTGACAGCCGGATAGTTGCTCCTATCCTTAAACATGCCGAAACCTCCGATGAACCGTTTACGATTCTTGTACTGCCCGACCATCCGACCCCAGTCTCTATAAAGACCCATACAAGGGATTCTATCCCATTTGCAGTTTACAGAACTGATAAAGCTGATCCGGATAGTGTGGAAACCTTTGATGAAGAATCAGTCAAAAAGGGTTCAATGGGGCTGGTAAAAGCCTCAGACCTGATAAGAATACTTGTAAAAGGATAAAAAATCTTTATTCAGACTATTTATAATATTTACAAGTACAAAAGTTACAGGTTTTCAGACCTGATTCAGACCTGATGCCTTTCAATTTCTCCGGAAATTTCTTTTTAAGGTTTCTCGGAGATTTTTTTCTTTTATGCTTTTTATTTTATTTTTCAGGTTCTTCTTTCCATACATTTTAGTGAAATCCTCCAAGAAAAAGTATATATCCTTTCTCAATATATTCAAAATAGCACATACATATCTGCATAATTTTTTTAATTAAGGGGGAATATTAAGATGAAATGGCCTGCTAAAAAATCATTTTCAGGACCAGCACGCTGGGATCCTTTTGAAGAGATTCGAAGGACACAGGAGCGTCTGAACCAGCTGTTTGAAGACTTCATGCCAATGGAAGAATGGGGAGGCGGAAAAGTATACACTCCTGCCATTGACATCAAGGAAGAAGAAGACAAACTCCTTGTCACCACAGACCTGCCGGGGATTAATAAAGAAGACGTCGAGATTAATCTCAAAGAGGATATGCTTGAGATCAGCGCTAAGTCCGGCAAGGAAAAGGAATCCGAAGAAGAAGGATACCTGCGCAGGGAAAGAGCATATACTCAATTTTACCGTGCTGTCCGCCTGCCCGCCAGTGTCAGGGAAGAAGGATCTACTGCCAAAATGGAAAACGGGGTCCTGACAATTTCGCTTCCAAAAGCGAAAATTGAAGAGCCGAAAAAGAAGATCGAAATTGAGTGACCCTCCTGATTGCAGGAAGGTGACTTTTGTTGTAACAGGGACTGCGAAAAACTCGCAGTCTTTTAATTTCATTTGTCTTTTAATTTCATTTGTCTTTTAATTTCATTTTCTTCTTCTTGCTCGCTTATCTTTCCAGTCATTTTACCATTTATAAATTTATTTACGACTTATTTGCTGTTTTTTTCATCGGTTGCTTTTAATTTACTTTTTCCTGATTTTACCTTTTTCAGAAATGGTTTTGATTAAGGCTCAGGTATATTGCGGGAAAATATACTTAGTTTCTACAGG
>JBFHIK010000152.1:0-6431 GCA_041596555.1 Methanosarcina sp. | reverse complement strand
TTGTCAGGTGTAGCACACCGCCCCTACCTCTCAGGACTTTTAATGCTACACGATAGAGCTACAAACTGAGGAAGCATTCGCAGGTATCATGACATTTCCAACGTAGTCAATTAAGACTCGGACTGGTCAACCGGGGCACTATTACATGCCTGCCAATTTAGGGACGGGTAGTTGACCAGAAAGATTTCTCATAAGGGCTTTCCTCAAAGTAATTGATGAGTTCTCAGCTTTCTCCTCGAATTTCTGGATTCTAAACCGAAAAGCAATTTTGAGAGGCGTGCCTGTTCACATACAAAACTCCTGGCTCGCCCGGTATTTTTCTCCAGTTCCGCAGTCTTGTTGATGTGCCATAGAGTTTTTTAAAGTGAACCACAAACTCAAACTTTGCTGATTTCTTTGGCTCCTCTCATGTACGGTCTGAGAACTTCCGGAATCTCCACGCTGCCGTCCTCTCTCTGGTAGTTCTCCAGTATAGCAACGACGGTCCTCCCGACAGCAAGGCCTGAACCGTTAAGCGTGTGGACGAACTGCGGGCCTTCAGGGGTTCTGAAGCGGATATTTGCTCTCCTGGCCTGGAAGTTCTCAAAATTCGAGCACGAGGATATCTCCCGGTATTTTTTCTGTGCGGGTACCCATACCTCTATGTCGTAAGTCATGGCTGCTGAGAACCCTATGTCGCCAGTGCAAAGGCTTATGACGCGATACGGTATCTTCAGGAGTTTGAGAATCTCCTCAGCATCGAGGGTGAGTTTTTCCAGTTCTTCATAGGATGTCTCCGGCTTCACGAACTTGACAAGCTCAACCTTGTTGAACTGGTGCTGGCGGATGATTCCTCTGGTATCCTGGCCATGTTTTCCTGCCTCACGCCTGAAGCATGCAGTATATGCTGTAAGTAATACCGGCAGATTTTCCATGTACTCATCCATGAAGAGGTTGGTCACCGGGACTTCCGCGGTAGGTGCAAGATAATAGCCGTCAGCGCTGCATACATACATGTCATCTTTGAACTTTGGCAGCTGCCCTGTACCGGTCATGGCTTTTTCATTGATAAGCACAGGCGGGAAAACTTCAAGATAACCCTGGTCGGCGTGTACATCAAGCATGAAGTTTATGAGAGCTCTTTCAAGTTTCGCGCCCATGCCTTTATAGACTGTAAAGCCCTGGCCTGCTATCTTTGCTCCTCTTTCAAAGTCAAGTATATCCAGTGCCTCCCCTATCTCCCAGTGAGGCTTTGGAGTGAACGTAAATTCTCTCGGTTCTCCAACTACCCTTAAGACCGGATTGTCATTCTCATCCTTGCCTACAGGCGTCATCTCAGATGGGATATTGGGGATGCTGAGCATGATGTCATTTATCTTTGATTTATAATCGCGTATCTTATCATCGATTTCTTTAATACGGTCATTGATGCCCTGCATCTCATTTATCTTGGATAGGGTGTCCTTATTTTCCTTCTTAAGCTGCGCTATCTCGCGGGTGACCACATTGCGTTTATGCTTCAGGCTATCGCCCTCGGCGCTGCATTTCCTCCAGGCCACGTCATATTCAAGAAGGCTATCTATAAGCTCGGTGCCCATATTCCTGTTAATAAGAGCACGCCCAACTATGTCGGGGTTGTTACGTACAAATTTGAGTTCCAGCATGTTAAGCCCGCGTTATCCTGCATGTTAGCTAATATATATTTTGCTATTTTCAGGCTGTAAGCCTGTTATATGAAACATAAAAATGAAAATACAACGAAAAAATAACTTCCTGAAAAAGGAAATAGAGGGAGTCCGATACTTACCCTATACAGGCAAGAATCTTCCCGTAAGGGCTTTCCTCAAAGTAATTGACATATTGACTTGTTTCCTCACTGGAATCCCCTGAATCCGAACCGAGAAGTAAACTTGAAAGTCTTGCCTTGTTCATATACACTACTTTTGGCTCCCCCTGAATACCTCCCAGTTCCGCAGCCTTATCAATTGCGTCATAGAGGTTTCCAAAGTCGTCAACAAGCCCGAGCTCCTTTGCTCTGGACCCGGTATATACGCGTCCGTCGGCAAGTTTTTTTACATCATTCCTGCTCATATTACGCCCTTCTGCAACCTGGGTTACAAATTCTTCATAACTATCCATGACAACGCTGTCAGCGTATTCTTTTTCTTCGTCCGTAAGCCCTCTCCAGGTCCCTCCCATATCTTTGAACTCTCCGGACTTTGAAATGTAATAATCTATACCTTCCTTTGCGTTGAAAGAAGACTTATTCTCAAAGGTCCAGATAACTCCTATGGACCCCGTATTTGTTGAAGGATTTGCAAATATGTAATCTGCAGGCGCAGAGATATAATATGCAGCACTGGCCGCAAGATCTCCCATAGAAACAATAACAGGGATGTCCTTTTCTTGAGCTTTCTTGATTTCTATTGCAATCTCCTGTGCGGCTGCAGGAGATCCTCCCGGACTGTTTATCCTGAGTACTATTGCCCTGACATTTTCATCCGCTACAGCTCTGTGGATGTTTTCAGAAATCTCTTCTGAGGTTGCATAGCCGAGTCCTGAGGGAACGTTTCCAGTGAGCATGGTGCCCTGTACATAAATTACCGCTATCTTCTCGGAAGTCCCTATATTTCCTCCGAAACCGAGACCGTAGATGATAGCAACCATACTGATCCCAATAACAGCAATCAAAGCCAGTAAGATCAAAATATAGGACGTACCGCTGCGTTTCTTTTTCTTTACGGAAGGAGAAGAGCTGGAATTCATGCTTAAACTCTCTTTTTCAATCCTTTTTTTATCAGGGTCCCGGGTAGGAAGTCCATGATCATCCGTTTTTTTCAATTCCTGGCTTTCAGGAGCAGAATCGAAATCGGAGGAATTTTCCTTGATGGCACTATCTGAAATATCCCCCTCAGGGACAATGGTCTCTTTTTTATTGGGAGCACTAATTCCCGAAAGGTCGTCTTCAGATGCCTCTTCTGGACTCGTTTTTTTGGAATCCATGCCTTCTGAGTTCACATTTTCATCATTCATAGCTGACAGGACCGTATTTCTTGGATTTGTTTCTTTAATTTCCGGTCTATGCTTCTTTACTGCTGAAAACTCCAATTAAGAGGGCAGGTAAATTCTCCTGTTCGGGAAACTACCAGAAATATGTTTTTAAGAAGCCCGCAAATAAAAGGGTCAATTCAACAGGTCTGAATTGTCCGAGCAACTATTTATGTTTCTCTGTATTTCACCCTTCTTTATATAGGAGTATCAACTATCCCTCAAATAAGTTCCCTTGTAAACACATTAAGCGAAATATATTTCAGAATTGCAGTCATCCAGAAGAGATACACTTATAAAAATATATGGAGATAAGAATGTCAAACTCATCCAGTAAACCTGTACTTGTCACCTGTGGCCTGCCCTATGCCAACGGCAAGGCACATATCGGGCATCTCCGGACCTATGTGCCCGCTGATATTTTTGCCCGCTCCCTGCGGAAGGAAGGAAGGGAGGTTACCTTTGTTTGCGGTTCGGATACCCATGGCACTCCAATTGTCGTAAACGCCGAAGAGCTCGGGATCTCTCCTAAAGAACTGGTAGAAGTCTATCATAAACACTTTGACGAAACTTTCAAGCAGCTTGGAGTTTACTTTGATGCTTTTGGGACAACCGATGACCCTGAAAATCATCACCGGACCATGCAGATCGTAAACCGGTTGATTGAAAAGGGCTATGTATACCCGAAAATTATAGAAATCGCTTACTGCCCGAAGTGCAACCGCTTCCTTCCTGACCGCTATGTTGAAGGAGCCTGCCCTCACTGCGGAGAAACAGCCAGAGGCGATGAATGTGACCAGGGCTGTGGAAAACACCTCGAACCTGGAGAGCTTCTGAACCCTGTATGTACTATCTGCGGAGGGCCTGCAGAGTACCGCCAGCAGGAACACTTCTTTTTCAAACTCTCCGAGTTCAGCGACTACCTGATGAATTACCTCTCAAATGACCTGGGAGGCACCACCAATGCTATAAACTACGCCCTTGGCTGGGTAAAGCAGGGGCTTACGGACTGGTGTATCACAAGGAACCTTGAATGGGGAGTTAAATTCCCGGGGCATGAAGACCTTGTGGTTTATGTCTGGGTGGATGCTCCCATAGGGTACATGGCTTTCACCGAGGAATGGGCTGCAAAGACAGGGGATTCCTGGGAAAAATTCTGGAAAGAGGACGGAGAAATAGTCCACTTCATTGGAGGGGACATTACCTACCACCACTGCATTTTCTGGCCTGCCATGCTTAAAGGCGCAGACTACTCCGTGCCTACCGCTGTTGTGGCATCAGGAATGGTCAAGATCGAAGACAAGAAGTTTTCCAAGACCAGAGGTTATGTGGTCTGGGTAGGGGAAGATTATCTTGACCACGGCTTCCATCCCGACCTCCTGAGATATTACCTTGCAAGCTACACCTCCCATACTAAGGAATTGAACTTCTCCTGGCGCGTGCTTCAGGAAAAGATCAATACCGAACTGGTGGCGGTTTTCGGAAACTTCCTGTACAGGACCATGCTCTTTGCTTTCAAGAACTATGGAGAAGTCCCTGAAGGGAAACTGGAACCTGAAGTAAGTGCAGAAATCGAAAAGGCTCTAAAAGAAGTAAAAGCTGCAATGGCTGAGTACGAGTTCAAAAAAGCTGTCGATTCCGCCATGACTCTTGCGTCTTTCGGGAACATTTACTTCCAGTCCCACGAGCCCTGGAAACTTATAAAAGAAGATAGAGCCACTTGCGGACAGGTCCTCTACAATTGCCTCCATCTGGCAAAAGCCCTGAGCATTATCTTTGAACCCGTGCTCTCGCAAACCATGGAAACAGCCTGGGCAGGACTCGGACAGGAAAGTGATATCCATGCTGTGCAGTACGAAGAAGCCCTCGTGCCCCTGAAGGCAGGCACAAAGCTTGCAAAGCCTGAAATCCTCTTTACCAAACTTGAAGATGACAGGATCGGGGAGATGGAAGAGATCGCAAACCAGAGGGTAAAAGCTGCAGATGCAAAGAAAAACGCGGCAAAGGGAAGTGGAGCGGAGCCCGCCAAATCCGATGGAATGGGCCCTGTAGAAGAAGCAAAACCAGCTGAAAAGGCCGAAGACGCAGCAATAACTGAAGAAAAAGGGCAAATCGAAACTCTTCCAATGGTCGAGTACGAAGACTTTGCAAAGCTCGACATCAGGGTAGGAAAAGTCCTCCTTGCAGAGCCCATAAAAAAGTCAAAAAAACTCCTCCGTCTGGAAGTGGATATCGGCGAAGCAAAACCAAGGCAGCTTGTTGCAGGCATGTCTTCTTATTATACTCCTGAAGAGCTTGTAGGGAAGAATATAGTCGTGCTCACCAACCTGAAACCTGCAAAACTCTGCGGAGTTGAGTCAAACGGCATGATGCTAGCAGCCGATGACGGCGGAGCGATTGTAGCAGCCCTGATGCCGGACAAAGAGATAAAACCGGGTTCAAAGATAAGGTAACCTGCTACATATGTTGTGCAGGTCACTTTTTAATTTTTGGAAGTATTGTGACGGCTGTATCCCATGTTTGAAAACACGGGGATTAGCCTTTTACGCTCCTAAATAACTAAAGATTACGTTAGCCGTCTGCGTTACCCTCAAATTCATTCGGGGGTATCCCCGGCGTTTCTGTTTTTAAAAATTCACAGCTGAAAATCTCAGGGTTGAAGATTTCTTTTTTAGAATTTTTGAACTTGATCCTTGCGAACTATAATCTTTTTTTATATAACCTCTTAATTAATCATTTAATTTATATTCATTTCATGTTATCTTTTTCAAGGGAAATTTATTAATATTTCCATGCCCAAACTGTATAAAAAAAATTATTCGGTTTTTTAAACAAACTAATGGCAAAAGCAATGGCTATAAAGTTTATCTCCTATCTATCTTTACAAAAACAGTTTAAATATTATTTCTATTTTTGGTACGTGTTTATGTGTCTAATTTGCATATAAAACAAAAAAACATTGCAAATTTTTTGATTTTTTTTGCCTTTTCGGTCCACATACAACTACAAATTATATTCATCGGAGGTTCAGTAATAAATGAAACTTACAGGTAAAATTATCACCTTAATGCTGATATATCTAATATTAATGTCAAACTTTGCAGGTGCTGCACCTGCGATGATTGACTACGATCCACTATCGAGCTTATCAGAGAGCTCAGGTGAGGAACCAAAACTAAAACTGATGCATCGTTCAATCGACTACGGAGCGGAAACACTCCCGTTAGTGTCTATTGTTCCTTCATACGAATCCCAGGACAATGACCCTTCGGCTGCCGATCTGAAATTCTATTTTGCTACCGATCCTGGCATTGAAATCCTGAGCTCGGCAGAAAAAAACCAGTATAACCCTGCGATTATCTACTCTTTTGTCCACAACTACTTTGAATACACACCTGATTTTG
>JBFHIK010000151.1:0-6446 GCA_041596555.1 Methanosarcina sp. | reverse complement strand
CCGTTCAAACTTTTACCTACAGAACTTCTCTGTAGAACCTTATAGTCTAAGTTCAGAAAATTTGTACCTGACAAAATCCGGCTATCCCCTACTTTACCTTTACCACATGGGTGAGGGAGAGCTACGGATATTATAATACAGGTTTATAAGTTTATATCGATTTTCGGAATCAATAACGGTTAACTGCTAAAAAGTTATATTAACAACGGTGCGAGGCTTCGCTTTCATCCCCCACCTGTTCCGAGGAAGGGGACTTCTCGCTGTGCCTCCGCGCTCCCAAAGTTAAAAAAGAAGAGTTCCGGACCATCAATCTGATCCGGCCTCTTCAGAATTTTCTTCTTCGTCTTCTTCTGACCTTATTCCGCCGCCTTCAAGGAAATTTCCCCTTCCAGGCTTTGCATTAATGGAATCTTCCATCCAGATTACCTCCCCTCTGGAAAGTGTATATTGCGGAAAGACCGCATCCATTCCTTCAAAAGGAGTCCATCCGGCTTTACTATGCAGCATTTCAGCTCTTATGGGTTGAAGGTTGCGTGGATCTACAATCATAAGGTCTGCATCAAAACCCACCTCAAGCTTGCCTTTACCCAGAAGGTCCAGCCCAAAAGCCTTTGCAGGGTTTCTGCTTGTAACCATTATCATCTTCGAAAGGGGCAGAATATTTTTTTTGACCGCAGCAAGCATGAGAGGCATAAGGGTTTCAACCCCAGGCACTCCGGAAGGAGCAACCCTTATATCGAGATCCTTTTCAGACTCAAGGTGTGGAGCGTGGTCTGACGCCACCATATCAATAGTCCCGTCATTCAGCCCGTTTACAAGCGCTTTGATGCTGTGGCTCCCCCGCAGAGGAGGGTTCATTTTGCCAAAAGACCTGAGACGCTCCCAGTCCTTAGTAGAGAGAAACAGGTGATGAGGAGTAACCTCACATGTAAAAAGGGGTTTTTTGTCTTCTCTTTTTGCAAGATATTTTTCTTTTCGGATCATTCCCACAGCTTCAAGCGTACTTAGATGGCAGAAATGTGCCCTGACCTGAAGTTTGGAAATGAGTTCAAGAGCACTCTGGACAGCCGATGCCTCACATGCATTTGGGCGTACCTTTGAATGGTACTCATAAGAAGCATCATCCTTCAACAGCTGCTCCAGTTCAAGGCGCATCTTTTCGTCCTCGGCATGAATTGTAGCAAGGGCTCCAAGACGTTTGATCTCAACCAGGGCTTCTTCAAAGGTTTCTTCATTGATGTTTAGCCCGCCTGTGGACTCAGCCATGAAAATCTCCCCGAAAGCCGTGACTCCCAGCCTCCAGAGTTCTTTGAGCTTCTCTACATTTCCTGTAACCCCACCGTTAATCCCGAAATCAACAATAGACTTATTTCGGGCAAATTTGAGCTTCTGTTCAAAAGAGCGCCGGTCTGTTGTAGGAGGAATGGTATTTGGCTGGTCAATAACAGTGGCAATGCCCCCGGCAGCTGCAGAGCATGACCCTGTGTACCAGTTTTCCTTAAGGGTCATGCCCGGTTCCCTGAAATGAACGTGCACGTCAATTCCGGCAGGCAAGGTAAGGGAACCCCCTGCATCTATCACCATATCCGAACTCGAGACCCTGAAGTCCTTTCCGATTTTTGTTATTTTGCCGTTCTCAATAATGATTTCGGCGGGCTGAAGAGAGTTATTATAATAAATTCTCGTATTTTTGATATGAATATCAGGCATGGGCGTCTATATGCTTATAAATATACTTAAAACATGCACATCACTGAAGATTGAAAAAGAAGAGAAAAGAGGATGAAAAAATAAAAACTTGAGTAAAAGGAGGAAAAAATGAGAAAAAACAAAAATGAAGGAAAGAAAAATGAGAAAAAACAAAAATGAAGGAAAGAAAAAAGGTGCAGAAGAGAAGAGGAAAAGAAAAAAGGTGCAGAGGAGAAGAGGAAAAGAAAAAATTAAGAAAACTGGCCAGAAAGCCTTTTCAGTTTAACTTAACACGTTCCGCCGTCGTTAGATAAATAACACTTTCACAGATGTTACAGCAGTGGTCTGCAATCCTTTCCAGATAACGGACAAGGAAGAGCAAATGTGTGGCTTTGGAAATAATACTTGTGTCTTTTGCCATCATCTCCAGAAGTTCGACCCAGACTGCATAAAAGATCTTATCGACCTCTTCATCCCGGGCGGCTGTCGTTCGTGCAAGTTCAGGATCTCGAGTCTCGAAAGCCGTGAGGGAATTTGCAATCATATCTGCGGTGATATCTGCCATTCTTTTGGTATCTATGAGCGGCTTGATATGCTCACCTTCGATTCTCTCAGGGATTTTGGCAATATTGATTGAAAGCCCCACAACCCTTCTAAGGTCTGCCGCAATCTTAAGCGCCGACACAACAAGCCTGAGGTCGCTGGCCATGGGTTGCTGAAGCGCCAGCAGGTCAAAAATGGAAACCTCGATTCCTTCCTCAAGTTTATCTGCTTCCGGCTCAAGGGCAAGAGTCTTTCTGGCAAGCTCAACATTGAGGTCTATAACCGCCTCCATAGAGTCGTGAAAAATCAGTTCAGACATTTCCCCGAGAGAAAGTACGGACTCCCTGAGCAGATCCAGCTGCATTAGATATCGTTCTCGAACCATTTAAATCACCCAAACCTGCCAGTAATATAATCCTCAGTGCTCTGTTCCATGGGATTTTGGAAAATCTGCCTTGTCTGGCCGAATTCAATCAGTTCCCCCATAAGGAAAAAGCCTGTGTGGTCTGAAATCCTTGCTGCCTGTTGCATATTATGAGTTACAATTACTATGGTATAATCTTTTTTCAGGTCCATGATCAGTTCTTCGATCCTTGATGTTGAAATCGGATCAAGAGCACTGCAGGGCTCATCGAAAAGAATGATTTCGGGCTTTACTGCCAGAGTCCGGGCAATACAAAGCCTTTGCTGCTGCCCCCCACTCAGGGAAAGGGCAGGAGACTTTAGCCGGTCTGAGGTCTCATCCCAGATGGCAGCCGAACGAAGGGCACCCTCGACAACTCCATCCAGATCTTTCTTAGTTACACCATGAATACGCGGCCCATATGCGATGTTGTCATAAATGGACATCGGGAAAGGGTTGGGCTTCTGGAAAACCATCCCGACCCGTTTCCGGAGATCAACAACATCCACACCTGTTCCGTAGATGTCCTTGCCTTCAATTGAAATTTTACCTTCGATCCTGCAGTTCTTGATAAGATCGTTCATCCTGTTTAAACACCGGATGAAAGTAGACTTTCCGCAGCCAGAAGGACCTATAAGAGCGGTTACGCTGTTTTGGGGGATATGCATGGAAATATTCTTTAGTGCCTGCTTTTCCCCGTACCACAGATTAAGATTTTCTACTTCTATCTGGGGCTGAGCTACGTTTTGAACAGCTTCAGTCATTTATGGACCTCGATTATTATATAAACACTGATACGTTATTAATAAAACTCAAATCAAATTTTCAATTTTTGCCTGTAATGCCTGCGGATAAAAACTGCTATGAGGTTCAAGCCCAGCACGATCATCAACAGGACCAGAGCCGTCCCATACTGAAGGGGCCTGGTTTGGGCAATGTTTGTCCCGGCGGTGGCCAGCACGAAGAGGTGGTAGGGAAGAGCCATGAACTGGGAATAGATCGAATCAGGCAGCCTTGGCAGGTAGTAAGCTGCACCTGTAAGAAGAATGGGAGCAGTTTCTCCTGCAACCCTTCCAATACTCAGGATGGAACCTGTAATAATTCCCGGAATAGCTGCCGGCAGTACGACATGCCTTATGGTCTGCCACTTGCTGATCCCAAGCGCAAGAGAGGATTCCCGGTACTCTTTAGGGACTGTAATCAGGGCTTCCTGGCTGGAACGGATAATCACCGGAAGGATCAGGAGAGAAAGAGTGAGGGAGGCTGAAAGTATAGAAGGGCCAAAACCAAAGTACTTAACAAACATTGCCAGCCCGAAAAGCCCGAACACCACAGATGGAGTCCCTGCAAGATTATTAATTGCCATTTCTATAAACCAGGTAGTCCGGGTTTCTCCTGCGTACTCGTTGAGGTAGATGGCAGCCATAATCCCCATGGGAAGAGCCACAGCCATTGACCCGAAGATAAGAGTCAAAGTACCCACGATTGCCGGATAGATCCCACCTTGAGTCATCATCCGTCTGGGCATCTCGGTAAGGAACTCAATGCTAATTACACTGTACCCATTGTAAACAATATAGGCAAGGATAACCAGCACAAACCCTGCCACCATCAGGGCTGCAAGGCTGAGCAGCGCAAAGGCGATTTTTTCACTTGTTCTTGCAGTCAATCCCATGCTCAGTCCACCTTGAACCTGTATCTCTTTTTAATTGAATCCGCAAGCAGGTTGATCAGGAAAGTGATGATAAAAAGTACAGACCCAACCGCAAAGAGGGCATGGAAGTGGGCACTTCCCTGAGGGACCTCCCCCATCTCAAGTGCGATTGTGGCAGTCATTGTCCTCACAGGATCCAGAATACCTCCGGGAAAAGAAGGAATTATTGCAGTATTTCCGGTTACCATCATGACAGTCATTGTCTCTCCTATAGCCCTCCCCATGCCGAGCATTACGGCTGCAGAAATTCCAGAAAGGGCGGCAGGGATTATGACCTTGTATATAGTCTGCCATCTTGTAGCCCCAAGAGCAAGAGAACCCTGTTTTATAGAGCTGGGGACCGAACTTATAGCATCCTCTGAAATAGTAATTATCGTTGGAAGTGCCATAATCCCGAGCATAATGGAGCCTGTAAGTGCGGTTTGCCCTGTCGGCAGGTTAAAGGTAGTCCGCACAAACGGGACCAGTATAACAAGCCCGAAGAACCCGAAGACAACTGAAGGAATGCCTGCCAGAATCTCAATAAAGGGCTTAAGGAAATCCGCAACCTTTGGGTGTGCAATCTCGGAAATATAGATGGCAGAAGCAATCCCCAGAGGCACAGCAAAAAGGATTGCTCCGGCGGTAACAAGAAGTGAACCGAAAAACAGAGGCAATAACCCGAACTGCCTGTTTACGGATGTCGGGTACCAGAACTTCCCTGTAAGAAAGTCCAGAAGAGACGTAGCTTTAAAAAGAAGTAAACCGTCCCTGAATAAAAAGAGGCATATAAGGAAAAGAATGACGACCGTAAGGGTGCCTACTGAGAAGAGCACCGATTCAATCGTTTTTTCCTTATATTTTCTGTTGAACATTGTATTCCCTTGAAATTGTTTTTCGGTTTATTGATTTATCGGGAAGTATCCGACTTCAAGCACAAGGTTCTGCCCATCCTCACTCATCACATAGTCGATGAATTCCTTTGTGAGGCCAGATGGCTCCCCATTGGTATAGAAGTAGAGAGGTCTTGAAAGTGGGTATGCACCACTTATGATGTTTTCAGAGCTTGGGTATTCAGAGCCATTTCCATTGTCCAGGCTCAGTGCCTTTACGCTTTCATCGAGGTATGCAACGCCGATGTATCCGATTGCACCTTGGTTCTGAGAGACCTCACTCACAATTCCACCGGTTGCAGGCTGAGTAAGGGCATCAGGCCGGTATTCATCCCCGAGCAACACGTCTTCCTTGAAGTATTCATAAGTTCCGGAACTGCTATCTCTGGAGATTACGGCAATGGGCCTGTCCTCCCCACCAACATCCTTCCAGTTGCTGATGCTCCCGTTATAGATGCCACGCAGCTGGTCAAAGGTAAGTTCAGAAACAGGATTCTCGGGGTTTACAATCACTGAAATGCCGTCAATGGCAATAGTGTGCTCCACCGGATTGATGCCATTTGTTTCAGCACTCTGAATTTCGTCTTCCTTCATTTCCCTGGAAGCCATAGCAATGTCGACTTCACCATCAATAAGGGCAGCGATCCCGACACCGGATCCGCCCCCGGTAACTGTTACACTCTTTTCAGGATATGCAATCATGAAGTCTTCAGCTTCAGCCTGAGCAAGGGGGAGAACTGTATCAGAACCTTTTAGAAAAATATCCTGAACCGGGGAAGAACCTTCACCAGATTCATTTCCGGTACATCCAATTCCCATAAACACAAGCCCGATCACCAGTAACGTGAGGACTGCATATGCTTTCAATTTATTCGCCATGTTACACATACTCCATGAAATAAATAATAATAAATTAACAATCTATATTTATCAAAGTCGTTTCCAGTACAATGGAGAATAAAAGAGGAGGAAGATATAAAGATTCTCCATGTATAATGTATTGTGGTATATATAAATAATAAGCACAAAAGCAATAAATTTGCTAAATAGAAACTATATAAAATATATATTGACCTCCCGATAACCTTCAAGATCGGAGGACTGAGAATATAAATAAAAGGATTGAGGAATAAAAACAGGGCATAAATCGAGAGCTGGAGTGTGCAGAGTGAACTACTCCTCCCTGTCAGGCTAACGCCTGCTGAGGAAGGGGCTTCCTTCGAGT
>JBFHIK010000150.1:0-6489 GCA_041596555.1 Methanosarcina sp. | reverse complement strand
TCATAGCCCTTAAGTCTCAAAAAGATATTTTTTATTGTCCCTTTCATTATCCCTTTCACTATTCCTTTCATTTTTCTCCTCCTGAAAACTGGACCTTTAATTCCCGTCTTTTTCTTTCAAGAACAACACTTATAACCAGCAGGACAAGCCCTCCAAGCATGAAAAAGAGTGACCTTGGAAGCAGTTCCCAGAAAAAGTCAAAATATCTCGCAAAAATAAGGAGGACAAACCAGAACATTGTGGTATTTACGGCTCCCATATCTTCGGTGCTGTACCCGGCATAGAGAAGCAGGGTTAAAAGTCCGAGGAAGATGACATTGAAAAGAATCATGTAATTTTTTTCCGATGCAGGGCTGTATATTGTCGTGAGTGTGATCCCTGCCATTAACAATGCAACTATGGATATGCTCACATCTGTCTGAAAACCTGTAAGCTTTTCCCTGAGTGGTTTTGGGAGCAGGACTGCCAGGAAAAGGACTCCTGAGATGGCGTAAATTACAGGAACGATTTTTTCAACCTGGTATTCCCCAAGCTCAAAGGTGTGTACAAATAATGCAAAGAGCACAGCCTGCAGCCCCATAAACTTGAACGGGGTTTCAACATGTTTTACTTTTTCTGCCAGCCCGTGTAAAACCCCTATAAAATAGATAGAAATGCCTGAGATGAGGAAGAGGTCCCAGATATTAATCAATTTATTAAGATCAGTCCTCTCCCCGTACAGAAGGCTAATCCAGAGATAAAAGAGCAGGGAGCAGAGCCCGGCGATCGGAGCGGACCGGTAGCCGTAGACCAGGGGAAAAACTCCAAGGGTCCAGATCAGGACAAGGGTACTGTTGTTGGCGTTGATATTGTAAATCTGGGCAATTAAAAAGAAGCTGGCTCCAAAGAACAGGGCTGAGAGTAAAATCAGGGCAGAACCCAGCCGGGGGTATTTCTGTTTCTCATATTTTAAACGATAACCTGCATAATGTATGCCCACTGTGCTTCCAACAAGCAGCAAAACCCTGGCAATATCCCCGATTTTCTCCCAGTTGGAAGCCACAAACAGAATGGCACCTACCCCGATTAAAATAGCCCCTATGGTCGAAAAGGCAACGATTTGTTTTTTTGACCTGCGTTCCCTTTTATACTCCGCAAGGTCTCCCCTCATCTTTTCTGCCTGGGCGTGATCAATAGTGCCTTCATCCAGCCATTTCAGGATAAGGTCTTCATCGAACATATGTAAATTATATCAATATGTTCTATATACTTCTTTTCAGGAACATAAACTCCCGATTCCTGTCCTTATTTGAAAACATGCCAAATCTGTTGTATCCTGTTTTTGTTGTATCCTGTTTTTGTTGTATCCTGTTTTTGTTGTATCCTGTTTTTGTTGTATCCTGTTTTTGTTGTATCCTGTTTTTATCCAGATTCCTGTTCTCAGATAGTTTCATCCGAAACTATTATATGCATCAAAAACCTTGAGGGCACCATATTAGTTTCACATGAAACTATATTCCAGATCGCCTTGATCTCAAAACAAGCTTCTCAGCTTCGGAAAAAGGGAGAATAAAAGGGAGGATAAAATATGGAAGACCCTAGAGAAATATGTGGCCCTATCGCCCACATCTACCGGAGCCACCTGGCATACATGGCAAAGGAACTTGAAGCTTACCGGATCGGAAGCGGACAATTTGATTTTTTAATGGTTTTATACCATAGAGACGGCATCTCTCAGGAAAACCTTGCAAAGGCTCTGAAAGTAAGCAAAGCAACAAGCACTCGAGCGATCCAGAGCCTGGAAAAAGAAGGGTACGTGTACAGGCTAAGGGACAAAGATGACCTCCGGGCTTACAAAGTTTACATCACTGAAAAAGGAAAGGAAATAAGAGGGTTTGTACTTGAAAAACTGATTTCATTTGTCGATACTCTCCTTTCGGATTTCACCCCGGAAGAAAAATACATTTTCAGGCAACTGGTCCAGAAGGCTGCATTTAAACTTCTTGAACCGGGATCTGAACCTCCTCGTCCTGACAGGCCGGGGTACATGAAGTAAAAACGACAGGGAAGAATAATATATGGATGATAAAAGTGAATTTCTGGGTACAGAGAATATACGGAAGCTCCTGTTTAAGCTTTCAACTCCTGTGATCATCGGAATGCTGGTGCAGGCTCTCTATAATGTAGTGGATACCCTTTTTGTAGGATGGGCTTATGGAGCGGAGAGTGTTCAGGCCATAGGTGGGCTTTCCATAGCCTTCCCGGTTCAGATGATAATTATGGCTTTTGGAATTGTTCTTGGGACAGGAGGCTCTTCCATTATCTCGCGTGCTCTCGGAGCACGAGAAACTGAAAAAGCTGAAAGAGTTCTTGGAAATGTATTTTCCCTGAGCCTGATCCTCAGTGTGTTTATTGCAATTCCCTGCCTTCTTTACCTTGATCCTATTCTGAAAGCCTTCGGTGCGACTCCCGGAATCCTTCCCTACGCCAGAGATTATCTTGAAATTATAATTGCAGGAGGGATTGTTTTTGTCTTCGGGGTTTCAGTTCAGAATATTGTCAGAGCTGAAGGAAATGCCCGTCTTGCGATGAACGCTATGCTGATAGGTGGCGGCCTTAATATTCTCCTTGACCCGGTTTTTATCTTCGGCTTCGGAATGGGGGTGCAGGGAGCTGCAATTGCAACTGTGCTGTCCCAGGCTGTGGGTTCGGCCTGGCTCCTGCTATACTGCCTTAAAGGAAAAGGAGCTGTGCGTTTCAGGGCAGAAACGTTGAAACCGTCCCTGGGAATTATAAAGGAAATCGGAACTATTGGGTTCGGATCTTTTGTCATGGAAGCCTCAAGCAGTGTCATGATGATTTTTGTGTACAATGCCCTTGCAAGCTACGGAGGAGATGCCGCAATTGCCGTGTTTGGCATAACAATGAAGATTAATGCCTTCATTTTCCTGCCTCTCCTGGGTATGGCCTTTGGCCTGCAGCCGATTGTCGGATTTAATTACGGAGCAAAGCAGTTCGGAAGGATAGTAGAAGCTGTAAAATGGTCCCTTGCAGCGACAACAGCTTTCGGGCTCTTTGGCCTGCTTATCATTTCTCTCTTCCCTGAACAACTTCTCGGGCTTTTCAGTGCCGATCCGGAATATCTGACAGTTGGAAAAAGCGCTGTAGTAATTATGGTCCTCGGGCTTCCTTTGATAGGCTGCAATGTTGTCACAACAATCTTATTTCAGGCCCTGGGGCAGGCAAAACCCTCTTTCCTGCTCTCTATTAGCCGGCAGCTCCTCTTTCTGATCCCTCTTGTGATCATCCTGCCCCGTTTGTACGGACTGGCTGGAGTCTGGGCAGCTTTCCCGATTTCTGACCTTCTGTCATTTCTCCTTTCCGGGCTGATGCTTTTCAGAGTATACAGGAGTTTTAAAAAACGCACAGGTTCTTCAAAAATTGGGATAGGGTCAGAAATAGCAGTTTCCAACGGGATCGAATGAGGTCTGGCAAACTGAAATGAAGACAGAGGTTCGACTTCTGCTCCTCCCTCTTTTTTCCTTTGATTCAGGTTCATAAAAGATTTTCAATTGGTTCATAAAAGATTCTCAGTTTATAGAACAATCTTCAGAATCATTGTTTCAAAAGCAGTTTGAACCTGAATTACATATTTTTTCTATCAAGCAAATTGAGGTGACATGAAATGAACTGCGGCGAATTGAAAGAGGGTCAGGTTCTTGTTTGCGAGGGGTGCGGTTTCGAACTTAAGGTGGTAAAAGCATGTGAAGAAGCCTGCTGCACGACTGACGCTTGCTGTACCGGCAACATAACATGTTGTGGAGAACCGATGAAATTAAAAAAATAAGCAAAAAAAATTATTATGGTCTTTTTTCTTTTCTTTTTTCCAGCAAGCTCTGCATCAGCATAATTGCTGCATATGAGCTGAAAAACCAGACTACAAGGGCGATTCCAAGAGACAGCCCCCATTTCCCGAGGTGCTGCATGCAAAAGGTAGCAGTGAGCACGCAGATGGTACAGCCCAGCATGCCTGCACTGGCTCCAAGGGCGATATCGGCAGCCTGCTCGGAGTTTCCGAAATGTCCGGCCATAATCACAGCTGCAGCCATTACCGCAGGAAAAGCGGCAAAAATCCCTGCAAAGGATTTCGAAGGCACGAGCTGGAGCACAACATAACAGGCAGCGACAGCCAGACCCCCGAAAATGAACCTCAGGCCCAGGTCGCGGATATCGAGTTTCATTATCTGCCTCTTGATTCAGGACTGGTTTTGATTTCCACTGGTTTAGACCCCAATTGATTTCTTGATTTGGTTTTCCCTTATTTGTTCCCTTGAATTGGTTTACCCTTATTTGTTCCCTTAAATTGGTTTACCCTTATTTGTTCCCTTGATTTGGTTTTCCCTTATTTGTTCCCTTGATTTGTTTTTCCCTTATTTGTTCCCTTGAATTGGTTTTCCCTTCTCAAAACCCGAACCACATAAGGTAAATCATCGGAGCAAGCACCGCCCAGAAGAAAAGGGCAAGTCCAAGGCCCTTTTTCCATCCGTACCTGAGAATAAAATAGCTTGCAGCAAGTGCACAGCCGATGTCTGCTGCCATTCCCACCAGTGCCCCTTTCGAAAGCTGTTCGGTAACAGACAGCAGTTCACTGCCTTCATATTCCAGGCTCAGGCCCATGACTGCTGCCAGGTACACTGCCGGAAAAGCAGCAAAGATTCCTCCGAGCTTGCCCCCGAAAGTCCGGGCGATCAGGGTGGAAGCTAAAACCGCGCTTCCTCCGAACAGGAAGCGGAGGAATAAAGAAAAAGGATCAATGTCAAACATGATGTTTCTGTCCCGGATAATTAAATAACTTTTATGGGCATTGGAATAACCCTGGGTACTGGAATACCAGGCAATGAACTTTATTCTTCCCTGCCGTACTTTTCTCTGATCTCAGACTCTTTTAAGACTTTTAGCCCAAGCTTTTCCAGAATTTCGGAAATCCTTTTTTTGTCTTCACTTTTCATGGATTTCCGGTCAAAATAGGCAAATTCCGCATTTGATTTCTCGACCGCCTGCCTGATAAGAGCTTCATCCACGAATTCGAGCTGGTACTTTGGGAAATTGTGCCCGAAGGAGATTCCGGTTTCAAGCAGGAGCCCTGTCTGGCGCATGGCATAGTGCCCTCCCCCGAAGCCAACTGCGGTGGGAACTTTTTCAAGGGATACTGCAAGGATGGCCTGAGCGACTACTTCCCCGGGGACCGGTTCTTCCCACTGGCCTTCAGTGCTCCCGATTTCGGCGTAGAGGGAGGGCACAGTTAGTTCGGTTGGCCCATGGTGGGTGACTTCCAGGGTAACGTCATAGTCCAGCCCCTTTGCTTTGGCAAGCCTTTTCATCTCCAGCAGGATGGATTTCATAGCCGGTGGAGAGGATACAGCAAGCTCTCTCGGGTGCCCCCCAAGCCTTGCCTCGTCCGAGGGATTTCCGGTGCAGTGCACGGTCAGGGACTTTACTTCCTCCTTGCTCCTGTGCTTGGAGGCAAAGATGATCAGGGAAGCTGGCAGCCCTGTAGCTTCCAGTTTCTTATCAAGCCCGTCCTGAAAAACATGGATTTCTTCAATATCTACAAGCCTGAATTTTCCATCTGCAGATTCTCTTGCTGCTGAAAATCCGGAGTCTGGTGAGAGTTTGAGGTTTTTCCATTCTCTCAGGTTTAAAAGATGGTTTTTGATGTTCTGGCTGGCAAGGTCAGGGGCAGAACAGATGATGGTGATTTTTGAATTATTCACATTTTCGGGATTTTTTTCTGAATTCATATAGGTCATTGGCGGATCAGTCCGGTTTTCTTCTGAATTATCCTGAATCTATTCTGGACTTTCGTTCAGAAACAATTTCGTTCAAAAACAATTGTCTCTAAAATTCGTAAAGATAGATAAAACCAACCCCAAAATTCCGGTTTAAATCAAAAAATTGCTGTTTTGTCCTTTTTGAGTTTCAGGATAAATCCCTGCTTCCCGGTTCTGTAGAATTCTCATTTCATGCAAAAAAATCGTTTTGTCATGAGAAGAGATCGAAAACCCGTCAGCTTTCTTTGTTTCCCTTCCTAAAATAAAGGAAGGATCCTTTATAAAAATATAAGTGAAAATATATTTTATTATTAAATGAATCGGCAACTTTTTGTAATTCTTTCGATATAACTATACAATATAATTAAACATGTTCTAATTTTTGACTGATTCTCCAGGTTAAAATATTTGGTGGGGACCCTGATGAAAAATTACGCAAGAAACCAGATATACATTCACATAATGTTTTGCCTGACTGCAATCGCAGCCCTTCTCTTGATAAGCAGCGGCACCGCAGCCGCCGATTATGTCTACGTCAACTCTATGGAGGGGTCTGGTGGTTACCAGACCATTCAGGCAGCCGTGAACAACGTATCCAGTTACGATACGATAATTGTGGCTCCAGGAACATACAATGAAAACGTCGATATCCCTGCGGATAAGGATAACCTGACAATCC
>JBFHIK010000149.1:0-6501 GCA_041596555.1 Methanosarcina sp. | reverse complement strand
GGTGTGTATATAAATGAGTAACTGGATGACCTATTAATAGCAGTAATGACCAACCATCGATCAGTGAAAAATAGCCAGAAATGAATAAAGCTATAATCAAACACGGGCTGACATATAACCGGAGTTAGCTAATTAAGTATGCATTTCTGAATCATATATAAAAGTTAGTAAAAATAAGTTTTATTAAAAATAGATTTGTGTAAAAGTGAGTTTTATAATAATGATTTGTGTAAAAACGAGTTTTATAACTCTAGATTTGTGTAAAATAGTGTTGTAGCCCGGACGCACTAACTCCGAAAGATCATCCTCTGGTTTTCCGCAGTCCTTTTCAGTTACCCTCGTGCCGAGCAATGTCACACTATCGGTGTATCGCATTGGGGTTGTCTGTACACTCACAGTTAGGATTTACCATTATCTCATGCAAGGACCTATACAATGCGACAGGTGGCTATATATATTTACTAACTTATAAATATGCCGGTGAAAATGAGCCTGGCGCGCATATCTAATTGGGGGCAGCCGCTTAAAACCTGATAATACCTATTCTGGCACTCCCCATACAGATATACATTTCCGGGCAGCAAAAAAGGAGCTTAAGGAAAAGTTATATATGATGTATATGTTTGGTCTTCCATAAATTGAGCACAGGCGTTTGATGAGCATCAGAGGTGCGTATATATGTACGGCACTGAACAGATAATTCCCGGAACAATCATTGCAGGTCCCGAACTGGATCCCATAGTGGGGTACATCTGTGTAAAAAACGGAATTATCACGGAAATAGGGGAGGAGTGTACATGTTCTACAAATATAATAGCTCCTGGTTTTGTCAATGCCCACACTCATCTCGGAGATTCAGTTTGTAAAGATCCACTTATGGGGATCCCTTCCGGGTTTCGGGTCAAGAGAGATCTCGACTCTCTGGTAAAGCCGCCGGATGGATTAAAACACAGAATTCTCAGGGAAACTTCTTATACAACACTTATCGAGTACATTAGAAAGTCTCTTTTAGATATGATTGAGACAGGAACCTGTGCTTTTGCGGATTTTAGAGAAGGAGGAGTTGTAGGAATTGCAGCCCTGAATAAAGCTCTTGAGGGGCTGGGGCTGCATTCCCTTATATTTGGTAGGCCTACAGAACCCCAGCTACCTCTGGGAGTGGTGCTTGCTGAAGTAAGAAGGGTTTTGTTGCATTCCGATGGACTTGGGATGAGCGGAGCAAATGATCTCAATATGGAACTCTTGCAGGAGATTACAGCCTGCACAAGAGATCGCAAAAAGCTCTTTGCAATTCATGCAGGGGAAAAAAACAGAAGTGACATTGAAAAAGCCTTATCTCTGGAGCCCGACCTGTTGATCCATCTGACACAGGCTACAAAAAAAGACCTTGATGAAATAGCTCAGGCAAAAGTTCCAGTTGTTGTCTGCCCTAGGTCAAACTTTGTGACAGGAGTAGGAATGGCACCGATAGCTGAAATGCTAGAGGCTGGAATTCGGGTAGCTGCAGGGACAGATAATGTAATGTTAAACTCTGTAAATATGTTTGCTGAAATGGAATTTATGTCCAAAATCTTTTCGATCGAAGATAGGCAAGTATTTAAAATTTGCACACTTAATGGTTCTTTTGTAATGGGGCCAGATTCCACGGTTTCGATAGAAAAGGGGAATAAAGCTAATTTGATAATCCTGAATGGGAATTCAAATAATCTGGCAGGGATAAAGAACCCTATAGGTGGAATCACAAGGAGGGCAAGGCCCGATGATATATTAGCGGTACTTCATTCGTAACGCAAACGGAGAGCAAGATATGACGAGCGAATTTTACCGGAACATAGTAATTGCAACAGATGGATCTGAGAATACCCAGAAAGCACTATCCTACGGGATTGAGATTGCAAAACTCAGTGGGGCTACAGTTCACGCACTTTACGTAGTGGATACATCTTCTTTTTCGTCAATACCAATGGATGCCGGATGGGAATCAATGTACGAAATCCTGAAGAAAGAGGGGGAGAAGGCAGTCTCTGAAGTGAAGAAACAAGGGGCAGCTGCAGGGGTGGATGTAAGGGAGGTAATCGAGGAAGGGCACCCGAGTAGTGCGATTATCGAGTTTGCAGAGAATAATAATGTTGATCTGGTAGTTTTGGGGACACTTGGAAAAACCGGGCTTGACAGGTTCCTCCTGGGAAGCGTTGCAGAAAAGGTAGTTAGAAGCTCAAAAGTTCCGGTAATGGTTGTCCGTAGTGGAGAATCAAGCTGATATTGCTTTCAACTTGAAGCATTTTGATTAAGAAGCGATAAACAAAATAATCCCGGATTCAGAGGACAACACAGGTGTAAATCATATGCCAAAAAACATCTTCATAGAAGATATCATGGTAAGGGACGTCGCATGCGCGACTCTACCAGGTTCCAGGGACGAGGTTCTTAAAATTCTTAAGAACAAACATATTTCGGGAGTCCCGGTACTCAAGGATTCCAAAGTAGTAGGAATCGTGACCCGGACAAACCTGTTACAAAACCCTGAAGAAGAACAGCTGGCCCTTCTTATGACACGAGACCCGATAACCATATCCCCTGGATCGGACCTGCAGACGGCTGCACGCCTGCTTCTGCAGCATGATGTAAGAAGACTTCCAGTCGTCGATGATGGTAAACTCGTGGGGCTTGTAACGGTTGCAGATGTTGTGGGTACAATTGCGGATATGAATATCGATATTCCTATCAAGGACTATGTGGAAAAGGAAGTAGTAGCAATCTACAGCGATACACCTTTACCTGTCGTAGCCAGGATCATGGAACTTGCCAATGTCAAGGCTGTGCCTGTGCTTGATGCAGCCCTGGAACTCATTGGGATTATCTCGGACCGGGACGTTATCTCTGCAAGCGTTATTGAAGACAGTGTGGAGATGTCGGATATGTCTGCAGGTCAGGATGATGACGCATGGACCTGGGAATCAATGCGAGATACCATGAGCATCTACTACAGCGTGTCCAGGATCAAGGTTCCGAATCTGATTGGAAGCGACGTCATGATCCGGGAACCGATCACAGCTACCTACATTGCATCTGTCAGTGACTGCGCAAGAAAAATGAAACGTAACAGGATTGACCAGATACCAATCATTAATTCTAACCGCAAGCTTCAGGGTCTCTTAAGGGACCACGACCTCCTTAAACCCCTGATAGACTCGGAATAAGCCGGGTTGAAATCCCGAACTGAGAAAAGTTTTGAGCAAGGCCAGAAATAGTTTAAGCCTCTGCTTAAACTTATTTCAGTCAAAAAATAAAAACATTCCAAAAAACTGGAAAAAACAGACTTAAGGTCAGGTACCAGGTAGATTCCAGAATTGCAAGGTAGATTCCAGAATTGCAAGGTAGATTCCAGAATTGCAAGGTAGATTCCAGAATTGCAAGGCAGATTCCAGAATTCTAATCCTGGAAGGCTACTTTTAGACAAAGTGCCTCTCAATTTAATACTTTTTTCAGGAGCCATAAAATGGACAGGCCCTTTATTTTTATAAACTCCGCTATATCAGCCGACGGCAAGCTTTCAACAAAGGAGAGGAAGCAGGTAAAGATCTCCGGAAAACTCGATTTTGAGAGAGTGGATGAACTCCGAGCCCAGGCAGATGCAATCATGGTAGGGATAGGAACCGTACTTGCCGATGACCCCAGCCTGACTGTAAAATCTCCTGAAAGGAAAGCCGCCCGAAAAATCGCCGGAAAAAACGAAAATCCAGTAAGGATTATTGTGGACAGTGCCGCAAGAACCCCTCTGGATGCCGATATATTCAAAAAAGGAGATGGGCTCAGGATAATTGCTGTTTCAAATTCAGCCCCTGCAGAAAAAATCAAAAGCCTCGAAGAAAAAGCTCTGGTCATTAAAACAGGAGACCTTAAAGTTGACCTTGGAGAGCTTGCAGCAAAATTAAAGGAAATGGGCATAAACATCCTCATGGTCGAAGGAGGCGCGACCCTGAACTGGGGCATGCTCTCCGCAGGCCTTGTTGATGAGGTCTATACTTTCGTTGGAAACCTCATCATAGGAGGAAAAACAGCTCCGACTTTTACGGATGGGGAAGGTTTCACGGAAGCCGAACTCTTTGGACTTGAACTGCTTTCGGCTGACAAAATTGAAGAAGGAATACTTCTTAAGTGGAAGGTCAAAGGTAAAAGAAACTGAAATTTTTTCCATTCTTTCTTTCTTTCTTTCTTTTCCTTTCCTTACGATTTTAACAAAATATTATCTTTTTATCTAAAAATAAATTTTTTAGCCATTTTAATTTATTTTTAAAGCCTATTACCTTGATGAGTTTGTTCCCAGATTAAGCAGTTTTGCTGGTTACCTATTTGGTTCAGACCTGAGTTTTTGCTTTTCAAACCTGCCTCTGCAGTATACAAAAACTTCCAGTTCACATTCCCCTTTAAGGAATTCCCTCATTCTGCGGTCATATATACTCTGGACGTGTTTTAAGCGGTTCTTTCTGAAATGAGTTTCCACAGCTTCGAAAAAGTCAATCATCTGTTTGAGATAAGCTTCTTCATACGCCCTGGTCTCCTGTGCAAGTGATTCACATGTTGAGTTGTCGAGTTCTGAATGATAGCTCCCATGCTCGTTTAAGCCGCTTATCTGCCGCCAGTCTACTTTTCCTGTTTCATCGGCTTCCCTGTGAAGCATGTGGGGATATACCCTGCAGATTAAAGGGCGGCTCTCATAAATCCTGCACCTTTTATTTTCCAGGAAAACGCAGGAGCCGTCAGATTTTGTTTTCAGGGCATAGCCGGAAACGTAGAACCTGCCTTTCTGGTCGCAAAATTCGTAATAAGGGGCAGGAGTGACGGCATCAGGATCTATTTGCTTTATTCTCTCCAGGTCTGAATCAAGCAGAAACACATGGTCGTTAAACTCTTTAGTGCAGCAGCGGGCGCAGAGTTCACACCGGAATCCCAGTTCTTTGATTATGCCGACAAATTCAGAGTCCGGGAAGTTTTTTAAGTCCCTGAGTTCTTCTCGCACTTCGGCAAGCCTGGTTTCAATAGGATTATTTTTTACGGAAATCACCTTTTCAGAAGAGAATAATGAGATATTTGTCCTGCTATTAGTCTATCCTGCTATTAAAACCTCAGCAGGAAACCCCTGAGTTTAGCTCAGGGATAGTTAACCTAAGGTACCTGTACAGTTTTTAGTGGGTCTATATGCATCTTCCTGAAGTAGAATTATTTATATCTTGCGCGTGTCTTCCACGTTTTTATGCCTGGATTTCGGTAAATGTCCGTAACATTTAATTACTAGCATTTCTCTCTATGATAAACTCAAGGTTTGATGAAACTCATAATTTCTTACTTTCAGGTTTCACGGAATATCAAACATTCCAATCAAGATCATTGAAATATTATCGATTTGACATATTATAGAATCAAAATACCTTTTGCTAAACACTGCTGAATAAAAAATCCGCGGCAAACAGCAGTGGTCGGCGATAAGGCAAATCTGGTATGTGGATAAATCGTATTTGAATAAATCGTATTTGAATAAATCGTATTTGAATGAAGCACTTATAAGTTAAAGCAAATACAGAATAAATTTTGATCAAAATTAACGAGGAATGATAATGGGCAAAACCGGCAGCATTGATTGGGTAAAAGTAAAAGGTAGAAAAGGCAGAGTAATTAAGGTTCAGAAATCGCAAGCTCAAAAAGCACACCCCGGACCTTCACAGCGCTTCACCTCTTCAGGTCATAAGAGGCGCTTCATAAGAAGATCTGCAAAAGCCCTTGTAAAATAACTTAAGGGCTTTTCTATTTTACCATTTTTTGGTTATCAATTTTTAAGCTACGTCACAGTTTTTTTTATGAGAAACAAAGGGTTTAGTTTACTCCAGGCAACCCTGTTTTTAATTGATGTTTTTTAATTCGCTGCTTCTAACAGCTGATGTTTTTAAAATAACAGTTGACGTTTTTAAAATATCAGTTGACGTTTTTAAAATAACAGTTGACGTTTTTAAAATAACAATTTAAACTTAATAATTTAAGCAGCCAGGATACTTGAAACAACTCTACAAAGAAACAACCATTAAACAACACTTTCAACCTGCCCGAGATGGTATCTTCAAAATCAAAACCGGAGGGCAAGATATGCGATGCTTACTCCAAGGAGGCAGAGCATAACATTTAGAAAGATATTGAGGAAAAATGAAACGTTTTGACCTTCCTCAAGCAGCTTGAAAGTTTCATAGGCGAAGGTGGAGAAGGTTGTAAAGGAGCCAAGAATTCCTATGTTTACCAGATATACCATGGATTCCGGTTCTGAGGAAAAAGTTAAGAGCGCAAGCACTATGCTGCCCAGAAGGTTTACTGTAAGAGTCCCTGCCGGGATATTCTGGATTTTTGGCACGCGGCTTGAAACCGTATAGCGGAGAGACGCCCCTATAAAACCTCCAGTGCCTATTAAAATGAGTTCTCCGATGCCCGATACAGGGAACATATCTCAGATCTCCC
>JBFHIK010000148.1:0-6519 GCA_041596555.1 Methanosarcina sp. | reverse complement strand
GTCTACCCACTTAATGTTTCAGTCTACCCACTTAATGTTTCAGTCTACCCACTTAATTAGATAATTTTAAATTAATAATAACACATTTCTTTAAATGTGAATTATATTTATTGTTAATTGCACATCCTATAAATAACCAGAATATGTCCTCAATAATAATTCAATAAGTAAAATTCCTTCTGACTTTTGCTACTTATCAACTTTGATTCAAAACTAGAGTGGGCGAAGAAAAAATATGTAAAAATACAAAAATGTAAAAATACAAAAATGTAAAAATACAAAAATGTAAAAAACACCAGAAACAACTTTTATGCATTGTCTTCTCCGATAATAAAACTGATTTAAAATAAAGTTAGAAACATAGAAAGAAGCTGAAGAAAAGAGTAATAACCGAAAAATAGGAAGAAATTGAAAATAGGAAAAATTAAGAAAAGGTGGGATGAGCAAAGAAAAGATCACACGAAGTGCAGCTCAGACGATCTCTGCTACCTTCTTTTTCGACGCTTTAAACACTTCTTTTGCCCCAGACTCGGTAAGCCCGGCCCCCATTACAATTTTCAGGGCGGTTTCATCGGTAATCAGGTTCTCGGGGGCATGGGTATCGGTGTTCAACACAAGCGTTGCCCCGATTTCGAGGGCAAGCCTTGCAACATGGCCGTTTGTCCTGTTATGCCCGTTCCTTGCAGTGATTTCAAGAAATACATTATTCTCTGCCGCAGTCCGGACGTCTTCTTCCGAAATCAGGCCGGGGTGAGCCAGAATATCTACATACTCGCAGGCAACAGACGCGGCATTTGTCCCGGGAGCAACAGGCTCTGAGATGGTTTCTCCGTGCACGACCACGATTTCCGCACCCAGCTCTTTGGCTTTCTTTGCAATAGGAGCAATCTTCCTTGGGGGGACGTGCGTCAACTCGACTCCGGACAGGACACGGATATCCCATTCATTTTCCAGGTACTTTGCTTTCTTTGAAGCATCAAGAAGCTGTTCGAGGTTTGTATAGTCTGCGTGGTCGGTAATTGCAATCGCCTCGTAGCCGTGAATAACAGCCCGCCGGACGAGTTCACTTGGAAGCAGTTCCCCATCGCTGAAAATTGTGTGAGTATGAAGATCAATCAACCGGATCACCGTGTTTGAAAAAACTTAGACTTTTTCCACTATTTTATAGATTTTCCCTTACAGAGATATAGTTTCCCCATAAGGTATATTTCTGGCACTTATTAAGGACTTTTTAAGTACCCTCATGATTCTAAGGATTTATTCGGTATTCTCAGGATTCCCGGAGTTTTCAGGATTTTCAGGATTTTCAGGATTTTCAGGATTTTCAGGATTTTCAGGATTTTCAGATTTTCCAAGCCTTTCTGCAACTTCTGCAAAAGCAAAATTCGGTTTGACATCTGTTATACTGATCTGGACCTTTTCTCCTACTTCAACTTCCTTTACGAAGACAACGAACCCTTCAATAAGCACTGCTCCATCCCCACTTGAGCCGAGCTTCTCGATATCCACAATAAAATTATCTCCTTTCCTGAGGGGAGCTGTAAGGAATTTCTTTCCGACAACGTAGATCTCCGCACTCTGCGATCTTGACGCTTGCGGAGAATAAGCCTTGACGTGAACAAAGTTATCCCTGACTTTGTCCATGTAATCTTTGAACATGTCGCCCTGAAAAACCTTGACAACAAAGTTTCCTTTTGGCTTGAGGATTTTCTTTGCGCACTCAAGGGCCGAGGTCGAAAGTTCAATTGACCGCGCATGGTCATAAGACCAGTTTCCTGACAGGTTGGGGGCTGCATCACAGAGCACCACATCAGCTCCTTTAGCCCCGACAATCTGGATAATTTTCTGTATTGTCGAGTCTGCATTTATGTCGCCCATAATGGTCTCGACCCCTTCAATTGAAGTGATCCTCTGCAGGTCCACACCCAGAACCTTCCCTCCGGAAAGCTCTTTTGCGACCTGAAGCCACCCCCCCGGAGCTGCACCTAAATCAACAACCGAGTCTCCCCGATTGATAATTTTATGTTTATCATTGATCTGTTTAAGCTTATAGGAAGCCCTGGACCGATACCCATCCTCTTTTGCCTGGTGATAATAATAATCTCTTCTATCTCTTGCCATTGCTTACCTTCCCGCACTGAAAGCTGATATAGCTTGCGCAAAAATCTTATTGTTAACCAATTGGCAACAATAAATTTAGATTAAATATATACTTAGATTTATATATAATTAGTGTTCTTCGAAATTGGTGAAGAATAAACAGATTTTCCTGCATATGCTTTAGAATAACTAGCTAAAAATACATGTAATCGTGTCTCATCCAAAACTCGCTCTCGAAGATCCTCTCCGAAACATGTTTTAGAAGAGTGGTTTAAGCAAACAACTGAAGAAACTGGGCTCATAATGCATGCACATAAAATTAATACTGTTACCATTTTCGGATTTTAACTCTAAGTTTTAGTATACGCTTGCAGGGCAAACTAAAGCCTAAAATGCCAAAATGAAAAAAAAAGAAAATTCTATTGATTATAGAAATGAAAAAAAATTATTTGCTTGTTAGATTAATGTCTCTCCCTGCTACTCCAATTAATTCCCAGTGTGAGTCTCCATAAACAGGATTTGGATATTCATAGTATCTATTTGTGTAAATTTCAACTAATACATTATGTTGTTTTTCTTTCTCGAAGTCAAGAAGATGGCTGTAATGATACGGCTTCAAATACTCTAAAGTGAGAGGTTCTTCATATAAAGGAGTGTAATCCCCTAATGTGCTTGCAGCACTCATCGAACTTATATGGACATAAACTGGTAAAATATCTGTTTCAGAGCTCTCTTCAAGGCTTAGAGACTGCGAATTCTTGTGAAGATAAACAAAATCCATTGAGAGATTTCCTTTTACATAACTATCATTTATCGCCCCTTTATCAATCCAGCTGATATTATTAATTTCGACATTGTTCTCAGGCAGGTCTGACTCAAACGGGAAGTACCATGCGACAATTGTAAGAATTAATAATATGAACACAATAAGCAGGATCTTTAGAGCTTTCAATAGCAATGACTCTTTTTTCAGATAAAATACCGTCCCAATTATTATCAGGATGAGAAAAGCAGGTATCAGTTTATTAGCGGTCAATCGGTCATCTATTGTATTTGAAGATATCTGATTTTCGGACAATTTTTCCGTTTTAATTCCTTTTTCATTATTTAGTAATGTGTTGTTTTCGACAATGTTGCCTGTAGTGTAAATGAGAAGTATGCCATATTTGTCGTTGGAATTTATTTCATTGTTCCGGATAAGAGCACCGTCACCTCTGGAATATATTCCATTTTTGTTGTGTGAAAGCTCGTTGTTCAGGATTCTATTGTTTTTATTTGCATGAAGGAGAGTTAAACCCGAATCTCTATTGAAGCTGAAATTATTGTTTTCCAGCCGGTTAGTCTCCGAATCCCACACAACAGAACCGGTTAATGTATTATTGACAGCACTGTTGTTTTCTATTTCATTATTAAAGGATGAGGTTAAACAAATACCATGTTTATTCTCAGTAACAACATTTTCTTTTACAATACTGTCATTTGTTCTGAACAGGGCTATCCCATAATTTTCGTTAAGGCTTGCATTGTTCCTGGAAATTATATTGTTGTTTGAAGATTCTGCAATTATTCCATATCGATTATTGAAAACCGTATTTTTATTTATGAAGTTGTTATTTGAGCCGGATACATTTATTCCATGCAAACTGTTTGAAAATAGAGAATTACCTTCGATTTTGTTTTCCCGGGAAGAGGAAAGTAGAATGCCGTCTTCGACGTTTGAAACACTATTATCTGATATTTGGCAGTACGAGGCATTGTCCAGATATATCCCGGACCTGAGTTTGCTCTCATTTTCGGCTGTCAAATTGAAACCAACTATGCTGGTGTTTGATGAACTTATGTGAAATATATGATTTGAAGAGTTTGGAGCTTTGACAGTTACATTAAATGAGCTATTGTCTGCAGTTTTTAAGGAAAGTGATTTGTTGATAAACAGGTTTTCAGAATAAATCCCACTGTAAACAATAATGATATCCGTATCATTTGCATTATCGATGGCGTCCTGAATCAAAGTATAATCTGCATTTTTTAATCCTACCGTGATCACGTCCGCAGATACAGGACCTATTGAAAAGAAAAGAAGCAACGTAACCAAAATGATTTTCATTTTCATAAAATTACCTTTTAAGATAAATTTGTAATTTATTTCGGTTGAATATCCCGCTAGCTTGCTGCGGGGTGCACCAGCGAAACTTTGATTGAACTATCTAAAAAATAGGTCGTTATTTATAAGATAATCCCAAAACTCAGAACTGTATCTCCAAGTCCTATTTAGAACAGTTAACCAAATTACCAATAGTTCTAAAAACTTTGTGGCTTAAGAACGAAGGTGGTTTTGGAATGATCTAAATAAACGACGGCATTCATTAAACGTTTACAGTTGGTTATACTACAATGACCATACCATTAGAGTATAAATCTGATCCTCCTACATTCTCATATACGTTCTCTTCGAAATTGAAAAGAGGATTAGATGAGGGATACCAATACATTGTACTTACTCCTGAAACATCATTTGGGTCATTTAGCTTAAAGAATTCACTGTCATCATTATAACCCCTAAGAACGACAGCATGTGCTTCACCCCATACACTTTCTTCTGATAAATAAAATGGTCGTCCTGTATCAATATAGTATTGGGCACAATCAATTACATATGACAATGATCCTGTGTGACTTCTCTTATCTGCATCAATATCTTGGCTTTGTAAGTAATCTTCTGCTTCTGTAGCAGACATTGAACCATAGTCATCCCAAATAGGTCCAAGTTCTGGATTATTACTATTGTAGAACTCTTCCAGCATTGCACAGACTGCAACTCCACATGCCTGACTCGCTTCAGAATAGCTATAACCTTCATCCAAACACAGTTCCCATTGACTTCTATATGGAACAGTTATGTATAGACTGCTTTTCGTGCTTTCTTCTGGAGTAGTACTCTCATACAAACCAACAGATGAACCTTTCAAAATAATATTGTACTCCGTTTCGTTATTAAGGATGGTACCAGCTAATCCACCGTGACCATCTTGATAAAAAATTCCATGTAAACTATACTTATTATTTTCATCCACAAAGTCGGCGAATGTTGCATATCTTTCTATTGCACCTTCATATCTTGTTATGGTTGCATAACCAATTTTCTCATCCCCAACAGTACTATAAATTGGTTTAGCTCCTTCTGGTACATCCCATCCGATAAATTCTTTTTTTGCTTCGCCTTTCAATTTGATTTTTTCTTCTTTTCCATCAAGATTAATCACACCTTCAAGAATAACAAGATTGTTTTCGTCAATAGTACCCGATAGAGAAGCTGTAGCTGATTTTTCACCAGTGATTTTTATGCTTAAGTCAGTATTAGTATTATTATTTTCTGAAGGAATTGTCAGAATTCCATCGTTTAAAGTTAAAATAACATGTTCGACATTCGAATTGTCAGATATTTTTTCTGCCTGGGCGCCTACTATTGGTACAAATGATACCAACACTAGTAGTAGTGTAGTAAAAATCATCTTTTGTTTCGATTTTTGAATTTATTTTACCTCATCAGATTTACTCCAGAGGCAAGATTACGCAAAGTTTAAACAATATCAAAGCTAAGTATAGCTTGCCTCCGGGCATCTGTTGTGGAGTTCAGATAACCGGGAAAGCACATTTGAACTCCATATATTCCTTTTTATTGAGTATTTAAAAGTTTTCTGGCCAGATCATCAAACTGACTATTTTTATACATTTTCAAATATTCAATAATCCCCTGATTTTCGATTGTTTGAGAACATGGACAGAAAACTTATAAGCTAAGAGTTATAGCTAGTGTTTTTTAAGATAAAAAATTTAGAACTCATGCAGCCCGGCAAGTATCTCCTAATAAATAAAAGATCCTGAGCCCCTCTACGGGTATTATGTTCTGGCCCGCTCCGTTTATGAAAATCTGTGAGCTGAACAGGTTTAAGATGTCCATGGACAAATCAAAGCAAACCCTGGAAAAGACCATTTTCCTCAGCAAGGAACTGCTCAAATCCAAACCTGAAAATCGAATATAACTATTATATTATATGGAGACAGGCTCGTTACAATTAAATATGCCTTCTAGAATTCTGAGAGCTGAAAATGCAACTGTCAAAAAACGAACGAGAAACAATTTCATATAATCTTACCTCCGAATCTGTGAAACTTGGCATACTTCTTTCAATTGTTGGGGGATTTCTGGACACTTATACATTCATAGGGCGAGGCGGTGTTTTTGCCAATGCACAGACCGGGAACGTTGTCCTCGTGGGTATAGAGGCTGCAACAGGAGACTGGGAACAGGCAATGTTTCACGCAGTTCCCATTTTAGCGTTTATAAGAAGAAGCGTAAAACCCCGAAGTCTTTAGCTTCGTGGGATATAAGCGTCAACCTAAACCGTTTATTGATTC
>JBFHIK010000147.1:0-6531 GCA_041596555.1 Methanosarcina sp. | reverse complement strand
GCAGGAGACGCAGCAATCGTTACCATCAAACCAACAAAACCGATGGTTATTGAACCAGTAAAGGAAATTCCACAGCTCGGCAGGTTCGCTATCCGCGATATGGGTATGACAATTGCCGCCGGTATGTGCATGAGTGTTAAGCAGAAATAACACTCTCCTTTTTTCATTTTGTAAGGAGAAAAAAGGTTATGCAAAAAGCCAGAATAAGATTGTCAGGCATCAATCCTAAGGATCTGGATGGAGTCTGTAACCAGGTAAAGTCAATTGCAGAAAGAACAGGAGTAAGCATTTCAGGGCCTGTTCCGCTTCCAACAAAGAAGCTGGTCGTTCCCACAAGGAAGAGTCCAAGCGGTGATGGAACTGCAACCTGGGACCACTGGGAAATGCGCGTACACAAGCGTCTCATCGACATCGCAGCCGATGAAAGGGCACTTCGTCAGCTCATGAGAATCCAGGTTCCCAAAGACATAAACATCGAGATTGTACTCGAAGGATAAATGCAAAAAGAGACAGGTTACAGAAATCCTCTGTACCCGGTCTTGCAAAATCCTTTTCACGTTATTATTTCAGGATATTTACGTATCCACTTTTTGAGAAATTGCCGGCAGCTATCTACTTGAAAGATTTTCAGTCCGCAGGAAATTATTCTGCAAATCTGTTCTGTCTTTCCTTCGGCTCTTTTACTTCATTATTCAGCTTTTTCTTCAGATTTTTTTTCAGCTTTTTCTTCAGACTTTTCTTCAGACTTTTCTTCAGACTTTTCTTCAGCTTTTTCTTCAGCTTTTTCTTCAGCTTTTTCTTCAGCTTTTTCTTCAGACTTTTCTTCAGACTTTTAGGCTTCAATTTCTTCTGCTGGACTCCGGTTAAGACCCCGGTTAAGACCCCGTTTAAAAGCGATTCTCCGTGGTGTAGGTAATAGTTTTTGTGCTGTTTTAATGAGAAACCCTGAAAAAAGAAAACCCGAAAAGAAGAAAAATATGATGCAGAGTTTTAAACCCCATTACCTCTGCATCCAATTTATCCACTGATGCTGGCTAGACTGACTGATCAGGATTGGTTATTATCTCCTGCGCCTCAGCCCGTATGCAGAAGCCAGCACCGCAACTCCGAGCCCAAACTCGAAAGCTGGCGTGGATTCGGCTTCAGCTCCTTCTTCAGTAACTCCTTCTTCCTCGACTTCTTCTCCAGCCTCTTCTTCTCCGGTTTCGGGCTCCAGGTCAATTACTATTTCGTGCTCAGAAAATTCAGGGATATACACGGCCATGGTGGCGGTTTCATTTTCCTGCACGAGATAGCAGAGCGGGCGGTTTCCGCCGGCAAAGAGTTCATCGATGCTTTCGGCTTTTTCAATTTCCACCCCATCAAAGTGGAGCCTGAGGCGATCGGGATTGGAAAGGTTGATGGTCTCGTTGTCCACGTTTACGGTGATGACCCTGCCTTCGGGAAGGTCCGAATCTACCCCGAGAACTATGCGGTCCCTGTCTCTTTCCCTTACATGCAAGCCCATGGGAGTGTAGTTCACAATGGATGCGTTATCCCCGCCTGCGCGGAGGGCAAGTTCAGCTCCGACACGTCCACTGGCAATTTCCCGGTTGAGTACCTGGTGCATGTACACAGCACGGGAACCGTAATTATATTCGGTCTGCATGAAAGCAGGCTCCATAGGAATTGCACGGAACATAACCACACTGTTCTCTACAAGGGTTACCGTGACCCTGTCATCCGAAACCTCAACATCAAGTCCTTCGAGAGGCTCGGCATCCGTACCGGAAGCAAGGTAATTCTTGAAGACGGTAAGATATCCCTCAAAATTGTTTTTAGTTATCTTTACAACAATCACATCTTTTAAATCATCTGAAAGTGTGGTATCCATGCTTGCTTCTACTTCGTCTGCAAGGTCAAAAACAACGGTTTTGTCGGCAAAAGCCATGACCTGCATGGTTCCCATAGGGTTGTCGTGAAGTAAAATCTGGCTGTCGGCGCCCTCATAGGCAGCAGTTGCCCCTGCAACCTGCTCTTCCTTAAAGGCAAAATCGGAAACCGTGACCGAATCAAAAATCATATCTCCGCTAATCGCAAAGTTGCTGACTTCGCCTGCATCGGAATCAAAGTTGAAAGTCGTGTAATTCCCGTATGCAAAGCGGCCCTGACGCATAAAATGCATCCCCTGGCCCATGCCCCCACCTCTCACAGCCTGTATGGTCTGCTGGCCCATCAGGAGCCTTTGCCTGGCATTGAGCGAGGTCTGGACCTGCTTCATGTTCATGACCATGTAGCTGGCAATTTCCTGCCCGGAAACCCCATACTGCTCTTCAACCTCCAGGATTGTAAGCTGCGTGCTCATATCCTCTGGAAGCCCGAGGTCTGAAAGCGCGGTTTCAACCGGGATTCCAAAATTGTTGCAGACTTCTTCGAAATTCATTGATCCGAAACCCGCAAACCTGTTGTCGTACTGGTCAAACCCATAACCATTCATCATGTTCTGGCCCATTACCTGGCCATTTCCCTGCCCCATGCCATCAATGGTTCCTCCGCCCTGTCCCATCTGGGCAAGAGCAGGAGATGCTCCCATGACCACAATCAAGAGGACACAAAATACAGATAGATCTAAGCTTTTCATTTTCAACTTCATTTTCATACTCTGTCACCCACAAATAATAACCTGTCAATGACCTATCCAGCCTTAAAAATGAGAAGCTGAAGCAAAACAGAATCACTAAATCGATAATTCAAACAGTTGATTATATGAGCTAATCTTATAAAATATTTTATACTGAAGTCCAGATTTTATACTGAAGTCCAGGACACTGCAGAAGCCCTACTCTAAAGAAAGAGATTTTGAGCCCGAAAACTCCGATTTAGGGCAGTAAACTCCGGAAATAACAATAAAAAAATTGATCACTCCCCACTAGAAAAAAGGGAGTGATTTTTGAAACAAGAGAAAGATTCTTTGAATATATTGGTCGCTTTCAGTCCGGAGCTCAATAACTGCGTTCCACTGTGAAAGAGACTTTTTTAGAACCGTCTGCAGGCACGGTTACTTCCCATTCGGCAGTGAAAGCATCCGTCTTTTTATAAGTATCGGAACTCGTGGTAATTTCCCAGTCTCCGTAGAAATGTTCAACGATCCTTATTTTCTGGGCTTCTGCCTTATGGTTCTTCAGTTCGATTTCATAGCTTTCCCGCCAGACGTCAGTACTTACTTTCTTGTAATTGGTCTGGGTTCTGGTGCCTGTTACATCGAAAGCGTTTCCTACAACTACCTTGACTTCTTCATCTTTTGGGGTGTGGTCTATACTGTCTTCTCCAAGGAACTGGAGCTGCCCTTCGGAATCAGCTTTGTATACCCTGATAACCCCTGCAGGGAGAGGCATTCCAAGGCCCTTTTCTTTTGAATTTTCGAGGTTCAGGACTACCTGCACCTTATCGCTTTTTGAAACATCAAAAATGAGTTCCTTTTCCACGGGCACGGAATCCGCAGAGAGCAGGGAGAGCTGCTTGATCTGGTTGTTCTTCAGGGTAGCAGGCCTTTCCAGGGTGTAGAGGTGGTACTCAAAGAGGGATTCTTCGGAAAAGCTGTCCTTGGCTGTCCCTGCATACATTTCTTCTTCCACAGGCGTCTCATACATAACTCTCGGCTGGGGTACAAAGACCCTGTGGACCTCACCTGCAACGAGCTTCAATTTGGCATCCTCATAGGTTGTTCCCGCCGCATTGTCGACACTGACCCAGCCCTGGATGTCAGCCTTTGAATCATCAGCATTCGTTTTTACGATGTAGTCTGCCCTCCAGCTCATGCCGCCCGTAAGATATGAAGTAAGGACATCCCGGCTGCCTGCTACAGGAGAATAGACCTGCCAGACCAGAGTGGGTTTTGTAAGCAGCCCTGCTGAGTCAGGAAATTCAAATTTAGAGATTTCTGTGAGACTTACAACTTTTCCGTCGCTCAGACTGAGCACAACCCCGCCGTCATGGCTGAGAAGAGTTCCTGTGTATGTCTCCCCTTCCTTTTCAGTTGCGGTTATTTCCTTGCCCAGGAATTTATCAAGAAGTTTGTAACTGCTTACCAGGTCATACTCATAGTTTTGTTCAAGCACGGCAGTATTTTTGTTCTTTGTGTCCTCAAACATGACTGAGGTAGGATCGATAAGTGCAGCAACATCAGTGTACTCGACCCTGTTAACCCCTGTATTCAGTTCGAGTTCCCTGCGTTCTTTCACAAGGGCAAGGTTATCGTTGTAAACCGTAACCTCGGTAGCTGCATCAGTTTCCACGGCACTGGCAGTAAGAAACGCCAGAGGATTTGAAGGTTTTACCTTTGTGATTACACTGGAAGCAGAAGCAATACCATTAGCAGTGATTTCTCTTCCACTAACACCGATTTCTTGCTTATCAGCTTGAACCTTGCCATCATTAGATTCAGGATACGCAAATGCTGCAGCTGCGGCTACAACCCCGATAAAAACCAGAGAAATCCATAGATAACTTTTTCTCGTTCTCATAACAGATAATAGTGCACTGTTTTATTTATATGTGACTTTGACTGCGGATTCACTCGAAGTTATCCTTCTGCATCCCCGGATTTTCAAAGCCTTATGACACTGTAAATTACATATTCCTAAAATATTTAAATAAAAATCAGGCTGTTAACAGTTATAATAATATAGACCAATACTGTATATGGAATTTAAGGTAGATGTCAGGTAATCTCGAAATAAACTAAAGGACCAGTTTTCATGAAAACTATTGAGACCCTTAAAATAAAAAACCGGATCAAAATCTCAAATTTTATCGCCGGGCTTATATTTATTTTATTTTTTGCAGTAACTATACTTCCGGTTTCAGCCTCTGGAATTGAGGCAAGCAGGGAGATTTCTGCAGGAACAGTTTATGCAGGCGGAACTTTCACAGTAACCGTGCACATACAGACAGACCAGGATATTGAAGCTCCCACCCTTGATGAAAACCTTCCTGCTGGATGGGATATAACTACAGTTGAAAACGATGGGGCTACTTTCCAGAATTCCGAGACTTTCAAAGAATCTACTCTGGAATGGATCTGGGTCGAGAGCCTTCAGGCAGGCGGGGAAAAAACTGTTGTGTACAGGGTTACAGCGCCTTCTGTTGCTGAACCTGGAAATTTCACAATCTCAGGTAATGTTTCCGCTTATTCCATCTCCGCTGTTCCTATTACAGGAGCTTCGGAAATAATTCTTACATACTCTCCTCCTGAAGCCGGATTTTCCGCAAGTCCTCTCTCCGGCACAGTGCCCCTTACAGTCCAGTTCACGGACTTATGTACAGGCAACACGGATTCCTGGGAATGGGACTTTGATGGAAACGGAAGTACCGACTCTACAGAGATAAATCCTGCATGGACCTATGAAACCTCGGGCACCTATACTGTCACCCTCATAGCAACCAACACTACCTACGGAAACGATACCGAGACAAAAACAGGTTATATCACAGTCACTGAGGAAACCTCGTCTTCCGGAGGAAGCAGTGGAAGCAGTGGAAGCAGTGGAGGAGGAGGAGGCGGAGGATCTCCTGAATCAAGCCGGAACGTAGAGCTCAAGGAGATTTCAAATGAGCAGGTCTTCAAAGGAATCCACACCTGCTACACCTTCAAAGGAGAGATAAACGAAATAGTTGCTGTGGAGTTTGACCCGAAAAAGAACTTTGGGAAAATAACCACAATTGTGGAGATGCTAAAGAACACGTCTTCAATAGTGAAAGAACCTGCCCCTGGAACCGTCTACAGAAACCTGAATATCTGGGTTGGAAACGGTGGATTTTCAAGCTCCGAAAACCTTGAGAATGCCCGGATAAGCTTCAGGGTAAACAAGACCTGGATCGCCGAAAACTGCATTAATGAAAGCACAATGATCCTGTACAGGTACGGTGATGATACCTGGAACGCCCTCCCCACAACTCTGACCGGAGAAAACCAGGATTACTTCTACTTTATCTCAGAAACCCCGGGATTCTCACCTTTTGCGATCGCAGGCCCGGAGAAAAACACTCAACTGGTTGAAATTGCCTCTGCTGGAGATAAAGAAAGCAATGTCACGAGTGCAGGAGAAATTTCCGGAGAAGAAAGTGAAGCAAATCTGGCTTCGGATAAAGAAAAGGAAGATAAAGAGTCGCCGGGACCTGGAGTTTTATTTTCGGCAGCCGGGCTTCTGGCATCGTACGCAGCCCTGAAGAAAAGGAAAGCAAAATAAGAAAATAAAATAAATACTGCCTGCAAAACACTCTTTTTCAAATCTCTTTTTTATTGCTTTTATATTTATTTTTCAAATTTTTTCTTCTTTCTTTTTTTGAAGGGCCGCCAGACAAGCTGGCAGGGGTGTTCTATAATATGTGAATTGAAAACCGCCTCCTTTGGAAAAAATATTTCTCAGGCAGGTAGGGGGATTTCTAGCAATATCATCTTACCTCAGCAGGAGACCCCTTCCTCGACATTTCCGGCTTGCCGGAAATGGCAGGTGGGGGAGGAATGCGTCATCTGTACCATCTGAACTAATG
>JBFHIK010000146.1:0-6541 GCA_041596555.1 Methanosarcina sp. | reverse complement strand
TCAGGATTGTAAACGGGGGTTACAATACTTATTTTTGGTTGATAATTAAAATTCTGTGTCTCTTTTTTATACTGCTCGAGTTTTATCTCTGTGGGTTCATTTTTGAGGATCCATAAATCATAGGGATTTTTCATCCCCAGGTTGGCAAACGCCTGAAAACTAATGCTGCCTTTTAATGGTTCATTATTGTAATAAAGATCCAGTCCTGGTAGGGTTCTGGTTTTACTATACCAGACTGCTGCGTCAGGTTCTCCTTTTGATGTTATTTTAAAGAAAAAGGTTTTTCCTTTGCTATCTGTTACAGGTTTAAATTTAAATGAGGTATAATCGTTATCCAGAACCCTGTACCCTTTTATTTTTTCTTTTATGAGAGGATGTCCCTCAGAGTCCATTATCTGAAATTCAAGGTCCGAATTTTGTCTCTGATACGTTGCTGTGACAATTTTAATTTCATTCAGGTTATTTGCAGCAAAAGTAAATCGGCCGCACAGAGGTTTTGCAAGAGACAGAGGTGCAAGGGGTGAAATTATACTTGTTTCAAAAATCGGTATGTTTGATGAATTAAGGTGTTTTTTCCCGTATCTTTCTTGAATCTTATAATAAAGTGCTCCAAATCCATCTTTTACGAGTATCCTGAGACCAAGGATCCCAAGATCATATGTGCTTCTCCTCTTTGTAGAAATAGGTAATATTCTATCCACTAAATGTTGATATTTTGTCAATAGCTGCCATGTGGTGCTACTTTGTATATCATTTAATATTCTATTATTTTCAGCAATCAAGGTACTTAGATTAATTATTTGGTTATCTTTGTTCTGGACCGTTTCGTTTAGTGCTTCAATTTGGTTATCTTTATTCTGGACCGCTTCGTTTAGTGCTTCAATTTGATTCTCTTTGTTCTGTGCAGCTTCAATTTGTAATGCAATTTGTTTATTGTTTTGATTAATTATTGATTCAAGGTTATGTATGTGGGTATCTCTGCTATCTGTTAGTTTTCCTACGGTTTCAAATATAAGTGCCTGAAGAGTATGGTATTTTACCAAATCTCTCTTGCCACTTGATCTAAAGTCAATTTTAGGTAATGTCTCTTTTTTGCCGAACAAATATATTTTTCTATATGTGGGCTCGAGAAAATCCCCAAGGTCCATAAAGTTTTCATTATAATATCTGTATACCTTGTTTACATTTTCTGCTGGAATCCCATATTTATATGCATAGAAGATGAAAAGCTGAAATAAAAGCCAGTTTGAAACGTTGTTTGTCTCGATTGTTAAAAAGTCAACTCCAATATATTGTAGAAATTCTTCTAATCTTTTCTGGGAAGGGAGGCCATTTTCTATATGTTCTTTAAGCCAGGGATGTGGTTCCCCAACAATCTCACGGAAATAATTACACACCTTAATCTCCGCGTCCACTACTTCTTTCGACTCAAACGGAGCCCCAAGGATAACATAGTTTTTGGAAATCCGAAGCATTTCATGAACAACGTTTAACCTGTCTTCTAGAGAAATATGTTCGTAGACATCCGAAGAAACAACTACGTCAAAAGAAACGTCTTTGTAAGGGGCATGTGAAACATCTCCAATAACATAATTGCTTTCTTCCCCCCTCCTGATATCCAGTATATGTATCTCATCATTCGGTAAAAAATCACGTAAATTACCGGCTCTTCCACCTACATCCAGTATTTTAAGGGGTTCGTCATTATTTTTCCGAATTGAATTTATTAATCTCTGGATTAGCAAATTCCTGGTAAAAAGATCAAACGGAAGGTTGATCAGGTCAAAGTCATAAGTCATTTTGAAAGCCACTGCCCCTGCATATCGAATAACCCATAGTTTTTAGTGGATAGATTTTTTATTTCAAATCCATGTGTGCAATGCTGGTGGTCATATGGGTGCTGGCATGAATCATCATATATAGCTGCAGAAAATTGATAGGACCCGTCTAATAAAGGTAACTTGTCAACTACAAAATCAATTTCACCTTCACCGTCTATAAAATCAATGTCCATTTTACTAAATTTGGTATTCGGGCCTGTAATATGAACGTTGTCTTTATATATGGCAATTCCAAAAACCGGGTTCTCAATTCGTTGACTGGTTTTATATTTAATCTTTGAAATAAATTTCTGTCCAGTTTGAAAAATATAAGATTCACTCTGATTGTTAAAAAACTTTATATCTACAATCTTTACTTCCTTTGAACCCCAGTTAATTGAAGGATCTACATTGTCTTTTTCAATAGCCTCTTTCGTATTTTCGTACTGGTTCAATAGCCTCTCGACTTCTTTTTTGTTTACAGCATTCAGATAGTCACTTATGACATTTTCGGTGGGTCCGATTGATACCACATTTCCATTACTGAGCATCAAACAGTTATTACATATTTCTGTGACAGCTTCTATCGAATGGGATACAAAGATAATCGTTTTCCCATTCTGTCTGTACTCATTTATCTTGTCGCGACATTTCGCTTGAAAAGCTTGATCTCCAACTGCCAGAACTTCATCAAGCAAAAGAACATCTGGATCAATAGATATTGCTGTTGCAAAAGCCAATCTCGCATACATTCCCGAGGAATAATTTTTTAATTTTGTATCCCTGAATCTATCCAATTCTGCAAATTCAAAAATTGAATCCAGTTTAGCATCCATTTCTGTGCGGTTCATGCCCATTATTGCGCCGTAAAGATACACATTCTCAACAGCTGTGAGTTCTGGTTGAAACCCAACACCCAATTCCAGAAAAGGTGCCATTTTTCCTTTTACCTTAACATAGCCTGTATCCGCCACAAGAACTTTTGAAATTATCTTAAGAATTGTGCTTTTCCCGGATCCGTTTTCTCCGATAATTCCGAAAGTTTCCCCTTCCTTTACACTAAAAGTAACATCATTTAAAGCTTCGAAAACTTCGTAAGTGTATGATTTACCTGTGATTTTTCCGATTATGTTATCATATACTGTAACTCTTTTTTCATGAGGGATTCTGAAGCATTTGGACACACCATTAACTTCTATTGCATAAGGCTTTTCAGATTTAGATCTGCCATTGTTGTCGGTTTTGAACATTCTTTACACCTCCTCTGCAAATCTGGGAGATAATTTCCTGAACAACAGGGATCCAAATGCTAAACAAATCAACCCGAATCCGGAAACAAATATAAAATCATATACATTTGGAATAGTACCGTACAACAATACGTCCCTATACATCATCATTAATCGAGTAATTGGACTCAGCATATAATAAAACATATATTTTTCAGGTACAAGAGATAGAGGGTATATAATAGGAGCCGCGTAAAAACCTACCTGGAGAACTATGTCCCATATCTGGTTCAAGTCCCGAAAATATACATACAGAGATGAAAGTGCAAGACTGATTCCGTACACTATTAAGAAATATAATACATGAATTAAAGGGAACAGCAGGATTGTAAGTGAAAGTGAAGCTCCCAGTATTAACAATAATGGAATCAATACTGCGAATTCCAGAATCGAACTTATAAATGCCGATATTGTCATGCTGAAAGTAAGGATTTCTCTCGGGATGTATATTTTAGTTACAAGGCTAGGTTTCCCAACGATCGCGGTCATTGCGGTCATGGTTCCATTTGCCAGAAAACGCCAGGCTATGATCCCAATTAAAAGGTAAAGATCGAAGTGTTCTTGTTCAACCCTAAAAATATTTCTAAACACTGCATACAACACTATCATCATAAGCAGTGGGTTTAACATCGACCAGGCAAAACCAAGAGCAGAACTCTGGTACTTAATTTTAAGGTCGCTTATTACTAGATTCTTGATTAATTCGCTATATTCAAAGAGATACATACTTATTTTTCCGTTATTTTTGCAACAGGTTTCTTACCAGTTCACTTGCCCGGAATAGGGACTCAAACGTACCGGCATCGCTCCAGAATCCATTCAGAATTCTGTATCCCATGATGTCCTTGTTTATATAATAGTTGTTCACGTCCGTGATCTCAAGTTCCCCTCTTCCCGAAGGCCTGAGGGTCTTTATAGCATCAAAAACTTCACAATCGTATATATATAGTCCTGTAACTGCAAAATTGCTCTTTGGGTTTTCAGGTTTTTCTTCGATACCAATTACCCTGTTTTCTTCCAGTTCTGCAACCCCGAACCGGCGGGCGTCGGTGACCTCTTTTAGGAAAATCTTTGCCCCACTCTTGAAAGCCGAGACGTCTTCTTTGATGTTATCCTGGAAAATATTATCTCCCAGAACAACTGCTACATTGTCCCCATCTACAAAATCTTCTGCAAAGGAAAGGGCCTGAGCGATCCCACCGGCTTCTTCCTGGATTTCGAAGGTGAAGTGAACCCCCAATTCCGAGCCCGAACCCAGAAGTTCAAGGAAATGCCCTGCATGACCCCTACCTGAAACTATCATTATATCTTTGATTCCGGCACTGATGAGGGTCTGCAGTGGGTAATAAATCATTGGCTTGTCATAGACGGGTAAAAGATGCTTGTTCGTCACTTTGGTCAGGGGGTAGAGCCGGCTGCCTGTCCCGCCTGCGAGAATAACTCCTTTCATATTGATCTCTCCTTCAGATATGCTTTAAGGGCTTCTTTCCAGTGCCTCATGGGTTCCGTTTTAGTATTAACCAGAATCGAATATTTCGGGCGTTTTGCCTTTCTTGGGAATTCGTCCGTTGAACAGGGGGTAACATTTCCTATGATTGCCTTTGCAAATTCATACCAGGAACATGTGCCTTCGTTTGTTATGTGGTAAATTCCGGGCGGGAGTTTGATTATTTCCCCGGTTTTATGGGCAAGGTCTGCAGCATAGGTTGGCTTTCCGAACTGGTCATTTACCACGTTTACAGTATCCATCTCTTCGGACAACCTGAGCATTGTTTCAACAAAGTTTTTGCCTTGAAGGCCAAAGAGCCAGGAAGTCCTTATGATCCGGTAATCTTTCATGTTCTCAATTATATTTTTTTCTCCCAGCAGCTTCGACTGGCCATAGACATTGATAGGATTCGTTTCGTCGGATTCAAAGTATTCTTTTCTTGAGCCATCGAAAACATAATCAGTACTGTAATGCACAAGGGTTGCTCCTGCATTTGAACAGCTCCTTGAAATGTATTCAAGAGCTCTGCCGTTGACTTCAAACGCAAGCTCCTTATTGTCTTCGCACCCGTCCACGTTTGTATATGCTGCAGCGTTTATCACAACATCTGGATTTATTTTTTCGATCGTTAAGCGGACCTGTGCTTCGTCGGTGATGTCAAGCTCTGAACGTGTAAATTTTATAGCATCAGGAAAGATCTTGCTAAGCTCCTTTCCCAGCATTCCCCCTGCTCCAAGGATCAGTGTTTTAATTTCTCCCACCACCGTTTGTTCTCAATATACCATTTTACGGTTTCCTCAAGAGCTTCCTCGAATGAATATTCCGGCTCCCAGCCGAATTTCTTTAATTTGGAGCAGTCCAGGGAATACCTGAAATCGTGGCCTGGGCGGTCTTTTACGTACTCTATCATGGATTCGTCTTTTCCAAGTAATTCGAGGATTTTATATGTAATTTCAATATTGGTTTTTTCATTCCCTCCGCCTACATTATAAATCTCGCCGTCAGTGCCGGAGTGGAGGATGAAATCTACGGCTTTGCAGTGGTCGAGTACGTAGATCCAGTCGCGTACGTTCGTACCGGTGCCGTATATAGGAACCTTCCTGTTTTCAAGGAGGTTTGTGGTAAAAAGGGGTATCAGTTTTTCAGGGTATTGATAGGGACCGAAGTTGTTGGTGCATCTTGTGATTATAACAGGGAGTCCGTAGGTTATGTAATATGATTGAGCAAGCAGATCAGATCCGGCTTTGCTTGAAGAATAGGGGCTCGAAGGGGTCAGGATATCTGTCTCTTTGAATGAGCCCGATTCTGTGCTTCCGTACACTTCATCGGTTGAGATATGAATAAACCTTTTGATCTTGCATTCAAGTGCACTTTGAAGAAGTGTATGGGTGCCCAGGACATTGGTTTTTACAAAAACTGATCCGTCTTCAATTGAACGGTCTACGTGGCTTTCCGCTGCAAAATGAACAACATGATCCACATTTTTCATAACTTCATTTACTAAATGGGGGTCGCAAATGTCTCCCCTTACAAAAGAATAGTTTGGGTTGTTTTCAATCTCTTTGAGGTTTTCCGGATTTCCTGCATAAGTTAGTTTATCCAGATTGACTATTTTGTAATCCGGATATTTTTTCATTATATGAAGGATAAAATTGCTTCCGATAAAGCCACAGCCGCCTGTAACCAGGAGTTTCAAAATCTCACATCCTTTCTTTTTTATTTCTATCACTTATTTAATGAAGGATAATTAGATTCGATCATGGAGAGCCTAGTATTACTACCTGAACAGGCTTCAAAAGATCCCAATACCGCTTCATCTTTTTCAGACTATATATATATAATGATTTACTTTTCTATACATTTTGATTTATTTATCTTCTACGGTAAAAGCAAGGACCTAATAGTATTATATATTACTTTTTATAAGTTCACTTACCCTTTAT
>JBFHIK010000145.1:0-6581 GCA_041596555.1 Methanosarcina sp. | reverse complement strand
GTTTCTTTTCCGCCTTCTGCCAATTTATTCTTTAATATGGTTTTGAGACTTACATTTATAAAATATATTTTTCCCAGGTTAAAATGGCAAAATACCGAGCATCGAAATGCCTGCCAGGTTGATAGTTTAAGTAACAGGTGCCTGCAGACCGCAGTTAATATTTTGGTAGTTGGTAGTTGAATCTTTAGTTGAGCCTTTATATTTAAGTCCGTATCTTGCTTTGAATTTTTCAACGTTATATTAATTTTTGTTTGAGAACAAAATTTTGGGTAATTAATTTAAAATATCCAATGATATAATGTTATATGTGTGGAGTTGGGAAGTCAGCAAGGTTAAATATAATATGATATAGAACTGCTCGGAGGCCATCGATCCTGCTCTGGATCAATATGCTTGGGGGAGTATTTCTTCAGGGCTGCTTTGTTGGGGGACACGGTAAAATAGGATAATAGTGCCTCTGAGCTTTTTCTTACAACGTTTTTTTCACTGAACTTTTTTTCTCTCCGGACCTTTTCCCTGTTACTTTAAAAGTTGTCAAAAACGGGCGCTTGATCGGAAGGGGGATGCCCTCTTTTTCTATATGAAGCTCAACAACTTTTTTCAAGTTTGAAACTGCTTCTTCAATCGTATTTCCCTGGCTTGATATGTCCAGCTCCAGACATGAAGATACGTACCGTTCGTTCTCCTTTTGCACCATTGCAGAAAATGTAAACATTTCTGTCATTGTTTGTAATACCTCAGTTTTATGTTCTATATTTCGCATCTGCCTTTTTTCTCTGGTTAAGTGGAAGTGTTCTCCTTTTGCATCATTGGAGAAAATGTAAACATTTCTGTCATTGTTTGTAATACCTCAGTTTTTATGTTAAATATTTCGCATCTGCTTTTTTTCTCTGGTTAAGTGGAAGTTTAGCTTAAGCCCCTTGACTTTTTTAATAAAGACCGTGACTTCGGTCATTCCTGTTTTGAGATCTGAAAGTTTTCATATTTATGCAGGTTTGAACATCTGGTTTGAACATCTGATGCTATCAGTAAGAAAAAAGACATTCATCCTCAGTTCAAACTCCTTATTATTTATAAAACTACTTTTATATTGATATGTGAAAGCTTAAAAAAGGAGATATTGTATGGAAGCGGAAATGACCTCCAGGGAGCGTTTTATTAACGCACTCGAAGGAAAAGATGTTGACAGGGTCCCATATGGTTACCTGTGGTTCGGAGCAGGAAATGCGGTACTGGAGCGGATGGGGGTAAGCCTCAAGGATGCCTATTATTCTGCAGAGGGAATCGCAAGGGCGCAGATCCTTGCCCGGGAGATGTATCACCACGACAACGTAATGACCCCCTGGGGCTGCCTTCTGGTGGAAGCCGAGGCACTCGGAACGAAGGTAAACATAAAGGAAAATGCCTATCCTACAGTTGCGAAATATGCCCTCAAATCTGCGGCTGAGCATGAATTGATAAACCCTGATGACATCGGGCAGTCCGGGAGAGTAAAGACCATTGCCGGATCGATTGAGATTCTCAAGAAGGAAATTGGGAATGAAGCCTTTATTACCGGGGCAACGATGGCTCCTCTGATGCTCGCGTCTCAGGTCATGGGAGGGAGCAGGCTCTGTGTTGATATGCTCAAGGATCGGGAAGGCTTCCACGTCCTGCTGGAAAAACTCACGGAAAGCTGCATCCTCTTTGCCGACGCCCTGCTTGAAGCCGGAGCTGACGGTATTTTTGTTGAAAACGGGGAAAGCACAGGCGACCTTTTCAGCCCCCAGATGGCTGAAGAATTCATGCTTCCGTATACGAAGAAACTTTACGACCACATCAAAGCCGAAGGAGGATACGTAATTTCCCATAACTGTGCAGCTCAGGCCTTCTATGACCTGGAAATGAAACTTGAACCCCATGCCCTTAACTTTGCCTTCGGGGACATCAGGTTGCTCGGAAAAAAGTATGGGGTTGAATGTAAAAAACTCCATAACCATAATAACATCGGGTGCGGCCCGAGGCACTGCTTCAAGGAGTTTAAGGAATTCTCGGATGCGGGCATCTGCCTTATGGGTAACATCATTCCGGACGCTCCTCTCGCCGGCTCCCGGGCTGAGATCGAGCATGAGGTAAAAAGCTGTCTCTCCGCAGCGCCGGAAAAAGGTTTCATTCTGGCAACAGGGTGTGAAATCCCTCTTAAAACACCGCTTGAAAAGATGGAAATGCTCTGGGGTGCGGTAAAAGCGGGTATTTAAGGATTTTCCTCAGGTCTTTTAATTTTAAAATTTTTCTCCAAAATAAGTCGTAACATTCTAAATATTCAATTACTAAGTTAAAATCCAGTTACTCCATAAAAGTCTACAGTTCTATAATATATAATTCAGTAGTCTATAATTTTTATATAAATTTCAAAAATTTCTGGGACAACTCTTTTTCCCGAAACTTTTTTTAATCTTTTTTCAGGTTTTAATTCTAAAGGCGTATGAGTGGTAAGATACCGACTGATATTTTTTTCAGAAACAAGAGGCTGCAAAATAAGGTTGCATATCTGCATTTTTTTACCGATGTTGCATATTGTTCAATATTCATCTATCTACAAAATATTAAAATACAGTTAACTTACTTCTTAAGTCTGTTATTTAAACCCCGAGCATGATTTGAACCGATCCCGTTCTAAAAAATCTGCTCCCAGTTTGAGGAATTTTTATGGATAAGTTAAAAACAAAAACCCCCCTAAAACTTCTAAGTGTTCTTTTAATTTTACTGTTAACCGCCTCGGCAGCTTCCGCTGCCTATTCGTACCAGCATGGAAAATATTACTCCAAGAATTATTCATATAATAATTCTGAATGTAATTACAACCATTCAGCCTGCAACCAGTATTCAGACTGGAACTGCAGAAATTGTAATTCCGTAGAAAATACTGACTCTGGAATTTGTAACCAGTGTCCGGACTGCTACAGAAATTGTAATTCTGGAGCCTCTGACTCTGGAGCCTCTGACTCTGGAGCTTCGGACTCTGGAGCTTCTGACTCTGGGACCTCTGACTCTGGAGCCTCTGACTCTGGAACCTCTGACTCTGAGACCTCTGACTCTGGAGATGCCGTCCCCCCTGTCACCCCAACAGACGCAACCGGCACAACTACCGTGAAACTGTGTAGTAATAATGTTTGTACAGTTGGGGGGAATGGAGAAGTCCTTACCCTTACAAACTATAACAACGCAGTAAACCCTACCTATGACCAGCTCTTAGTGTTTTTGAAAGCTGACCTGACCGATGAACAGCCTTACACTTCAACATATGTTTGCAGTGACTTTGCAAAAGCTCTTCACGACAATGCAGAAGCTGCCGGTATAAAAGCCGGGTGGGTAGGTGCAGAAGGAGCTAATCACGCTTTCAATGTTTTTGAAACCACCGACGAGGGGACTGTGTATATAGACTGTACGGGTGTGCCCGGAGGAGCTACACTTCAGGATAAGCAATTGAATGTGGTAATTGGCCAGTCTCTGAGTGGAAAGTACCTGTTCAGACAGGGAACGATTACTGGCATGGAAGGAACTGTTACAAGTTTACTGGTTTACTGGTAAGCTTTCCTTTCTTTTTCTTTTTTTCAGATCAGATTAATACGAGAAATCGTGAGATTGAGTTTTTTAAAAAACGGAGTAAAAAACTTCTAACTGGTCTTCTGTTTTTGGATATTAATTTTTCTGATTCTCTTTTTTGACCTCTATCCCAAAAGTTAGTAATAAACAATTTTCGAAAAGCCCTGGGGTAGTTCTTCTCCCAGGAATTTTTCAACCTCTTTTTTCAGGTTTGCAACGGCTTCTTCAACAGTTTCTCCTTTACAGATTACATCCGCTTCAGGGCAGATTGAAACATAGGAATTCTCTTCTTTCCGGATGGTTGCAGAAAAAGGAAACCATATCGTCATATTCTAAAATATTGTTCAGTCCATCTTAAGCGTTTTGTATCCTGTACTCTTACCGTACTCTCACGAGCCCTCTCACGAGCCGTTTTTCAGGGGGCACATGGGCGAGCGCAGGAGATTTATACTTGCGAATATATCACATTCAAAGTTTATATTAATAGAACATTGAAGCTTATGTTAACCGGCTTGCAGGATTTATGGCAGCAGAACCTTTGATATCCTCTTTTGTGTCTTCACCCGACCTTTCTGTGCTCGTCCTCCTTGGCGTCCTCCTGCTTACCGCTCTGAGGCAGATAGGGTCTTTGAGGCTGCAGATCTGGCAGGTTATGACCCTGGGGGCTTTCCTGGTTCTGCTGCTCGGGGAGATCTCATCTCAGGAGGCTCTCCGGGCAATCAACCTGGACGTGCTCCTCTTCCTTTTCGGGGCTTTTTGTGTGGGGGAAGCGCTTAACAGGAGCGGATACCTTGCCTGGCTTGGGAGCCGGATAGTTTCAAGAGCAAAGAATACGGATCAGCTGGTCTTGCTTGTTATATTTTCTACAGGGCTTCTCTCTGCAGTCCTCATGAATGACACCCTTGCTATTATGGGCACTCCGCTTGTTCTGCGTTTTTCCCGGAAATACGGGGTCTCTCCCAAACTCATGCTCTTTGCCCTGGCTTTCGGAATCACCACAGGCAGTGTCATGAGCCCGATCGGAAATCCTCAGAACCTCCTGATCGCAATTGACGGAAATCTTGACTCTCCTTTTGTGACTTTTTTGAGCTCGCTGGCTCTGCCGACTCTTATAAACCTTTTAATTGCTTACGCAGTACTCAGGCTCTTTTTCAGTCGGGAATTCGGAAAAAAAGCTCTGGTCCATTCTGAAGAGGTTATTTCCGATCCCGAACTTGCAGAAATCTCTAAGAAAGCTCTTTTCCTTCTGCTGGCTCTCATCACCTGTAAGATCCTTCTTGTGGAGTTTCTGCCTGCCTGGGATTTCAGCTTGAGCTTGATTGCCCTGCTCTCTGCTTCTCCCATACTGCTCAGTAAGAGGCGAATTGAAGTTGTAAAGAATATTGACTGGACAACGCTGGTCTTCTTTGTTTCGATGTTCGTGCTTATGGAAAGTGTCTGGATTTCCGGGACCTGCCAGGAACTTCTTGGCAGGATGTCTCCGCATTTAGGCTCGGTTCCTATGATTCTTGCCCTCAGCATAGGACTCAGTCAGCTTATTTCTAATGTGCCCTTTGTTGCGCTCTATCTCCCTGCAATGGGAACTGAGGTTTCTCAGGTGCAGTTGATGGCGCTTGCTGCTGGAAGTACAATTGCGGGGAATTTTTTGATTCTGGGGGCTGCAAGCAATGTTATAATCCTTCAGAATGCAGAAAAAGAAGGTGAAACGTTTTCTTTTCTAGAATTCGCTAGAATTGGGCTCTTAATATCATTTTTAGATGCTATTATCTACTTTATATCTCTTTTGCCCTTAAAAGCACTAATATTTCCTTAAATAAAGCTAAAACATTGGTTATAACTTAAAATGCTCTTTTAAAACCTATTAATCCTTTAATAGGTTTAGCTGGTTAACCCCCTGGGTATATATAGGTCTTCCAATCCTCCGATAAGCTTGATATACTGAAAGCACATACACTTTTTTCTGGAAGATATCAGATCATGACCCAGAATACTACCGATTCAAATGCCAGGCGCAAACGCGCTAAAGGTACCGTACAGACGAAAACCCTTGGGCCTGTTGAAGACCTTGAACCTCATGTCCGGTCCGATTGGTGGCAGACTCTTTTTAACTCCCTTTATCTCAAGACCGATGCCGATCTTCTGGATGATGTGGAAGTTACAAGGAAAGAAACAGATCTTGTTGTCTCCATCCTCGGACTCGCCCCTGAAGATACGGTTCTAGACCTTTGCTGTGGACAGGGCAGGCATGTCCTGGAACTGTCAAGAAGAGGTTTCTCAAACGTTGAAGGCTATGACAGGTCCCAGTACCTTATCCGGAAAGCAAGAACAAGGGCTCAGAAAGAAAACCTGCAGGTCAGGTTCAGGGAAGGAGACGCAAGAAAACTGCCTTACCCATCTGATACTTTCTCTGTGGTTACTATCCTTGGAAACAGCTTCGGATACTTTGATTCCACTCTGCATGACCGAAAAGTGCTTGAGGAGGTTTTCAGAGTACTGAAGCCAGGAGGCAGGGTCTTTATTGATGCTGCAGATGGGGACCATATGAAAAAGAATTTCCAGCCAAGATCATGGGAATGGCTGGACAGGAAGTACTTCGTATGCAGGGAAAGAGCCCTTTCTTCTGATGGTGACCGCCTGATTTGCAGGGAGGTTATAAGTCGCATCGATAGAGGAATAATTGCGGACCAGTTTTACGCTGAGAGGCTGTACAATAAGGAAAGCCTTTTTGAGCTGCTTACCGCATCAGGTTTTAGCAGTCCGACTTTTCACACAACCTTCAGCCCCGTATCAACAGGCACCCAGGATGCAGGACTGATGGAGCAGAGAATCCTGCTTTCAGCAACGGTTGAGAAAGCCTGGCCGTCTCTGGTATCCCCTCTTAATGCTGAGAATAAAAAAACCCTTAACGTTGTCGTGGTGCTTGGCGACCCGCGAAAGGAAGACCAGGTCAAGCCTGCTTGCGTATTTGATGATGATGATCTCGAAACCGTTAACAG
>JBFHIK010000144.1:0-6743 GCA_041596555.1 Methanosarcina sp. | reverse complement strand
CGCATTGGTCTCTCTACCACTGAAGATCTGAGCTAAATGGACTGCAATGAGAGGCACATCATCCGCGTCCCCAAGATCGGTTTCATAAACATAGTCATTGTTGGAAGAGAGGAAGCCGTCATCTATTACATCCCCGTCCTTTTCGAGCTGCACCCATACAGTATCCCCATTGATGTCTACTTCCACAATGTTCAGGGAATAACCTTCTTCAAGTATGAGGGAAGAGCCTGTGTACAGGGACTTTCGGTCATCACTATCAATCAGGATCTTTGAAAGCTGCCCATCTGAAATGACACTGACTTCGTCTTTGACATAGCTGGAATTTTCAGTGTACCCTGCAAAATACCGCTCTGCCATAAACCCTATGACCTGATAAGTGCCCCAGTCCTCAAACGCGAATTCCGTTTCAACGGGCCTTGTCTCATACTGTAATCCATTTCTCTGGATACTCCGGCTGCCCTCGGTAAGCTCGACCGTCATGGTCTCGGAGCCTTCTCCGGTATCCAGGTCATAGTAAAAGCCCGAGTACGTCTGAGGCGTCCAAGTATAAGTAAGGTTCTGGTTTGAGTTTTCATCCCATATGCGGTTACCTTCTGAACCTGAAACCTGTGCGGCTGCAGTTTCACAAAGCAGTCCAATCACCAGGAATAAACATAACATTTTTATATAATTATTAATCCCCAAGTTAGACCTCCTTTTGATATTATGGAGCAAGGGTGCAGCCGTCCGGAAGCCTGGGAGAAAAATAGAAACAAAAAGTTTCCAGAACACTCCCTGGAAGTTTTCCTGGATCCGGATACCCCCATTCATTTTAAAAAATATTAAGATATTTAACTATTATACTGTTCTAAGTATTGCATGGATTGGATAAAAGTTTTTGGGTAGTTTGTATTCGAAAAATGAAAAATGAAAGAGGAAATAAAAAGAATAGAAAAAGCAGAAAAATAGCAAAGAAGGTAGAAAAATAATAAAAATGCAGAAAACTTGTAAAGTGAGTAAAAAAAATAGCAGAAAAAGCAAAAAAATAGTAGAAAAAGCAGAAAAAACAGAAAAATAGCAGAAAAATAAAGTTTAAATAACTTAAAAAGTAAAATTGAAAGAGATATAAAATATCTGTTATATTTTCCCGTATTTTCCCGTCAACTATTGTAGTTCACTTATTGAGCATTTTTTTGTAGAGCACAAACCAGGGATTATCCAGAAAACCGATTATATTCTTACTGATAAGCTGCCCTATAAACAGAGGGAGCACAGGCATGACTCCATAAAAAGCAATAAAAACGAAGATCAGAGAATCCAGAGTTAGGTTAACAATGTCACTTGCACTTGAACGGAGCCAGATGTAAGGGTTTATCAGGGTATCGTGCTTGAAGTTCTTTTCTTTTTCGAAAAAGCGTTTTTTAAGGGATGCAAAGACCCAGGCGTCAAGGTTCGAACAGACCATAAAAGAAACCCAGCTTGCAATAGTAATCCTGATGCTCAGCCCAAAGAGGCTCTTCCAGGCATCTTCCAGCTCAAAGAAAGGGGCAGGGCTGAGATTTGTGACCATGCCTATGAAGAGAACGAATAATACCTGAGTCGCAAAAGCTATGAAAATAGAGATATGCGTCCTCCGCTCCCCGTAGACTTCGTTAATCATATCCACGACCTGCGCAATAAAAGGATAGATGAAAACTGCCGCAGGAGCATAGAAAGAGTAAAAACCAAGATCAAATACAATAATGCGCGTGGCAAGGACCTGGGAAGCAACCAGATAAACCACATAGAAAGCCGTCAACACGGTAAAACCGTTTTCAGGCATTTTTTTGATAACATAAACAGACGCATAGGTAGCAATTGTAAGAGTAATAATCCAGTACAACCAGACAAACATTTTTTAACACAACCGGGTTTTATGGAGTTTGGAACGGATCGATTATTGGAATGGATTGATGAAACTTGAAATAGACTGATAGGGACATACTGAGCTGAAAATTAAAGAGAAGGCAAATCTGCAAAACTGCAAGATTCGGGAAATAGAAATACTACCCATTTTATTTAAAGCGTGTATATTTTTGTACCGCAGGAGTTTCCGGAGAATACCGCCTGACATGAGAATTCATCCCGCTCAAAAGAAGTTCTCAAACCCTCTACAATCTGGGAAACAGCCATCTTTTTTAAAATTCTACCCGGAGATCCATAAGTTATAAGTTAGAAGAGAAGATTTCTGACCTGTAGAACCAAGAATTAACTGCAGAATCATCAAGAATCTCAGAATCATCAAGAATCTCAGAATCATCAAGAATCTCAGAATCATCAAGAATCAATCTGAAATCAATAACTTACCTTCATAATCAAGAAATAACATATGGAGCCGTCCCGGGCATGGAAACGTACACCAGCATTCCAGAAGACCTGAAGCTTGCCGTACTTGAAAAGGTTAAACCCACGGAAGCCGAAAGAAAAATACTCACAGCAGTTCAGGAGGAACTTGCCGCAGAGGTTATAGCGGCTGCTGAGAAACTTTGTGTATCGGATATTTTTGTAAAAATGGTCGGTTCTGCTGCAAGAGGCACCTGGCTCTCAGGCACCCATGATATTGATGTTTTTATCAGCTTTCCTGAAGAAACACATCGAAGAGAACTTGAAATCAGTGGCATGGAAATTGCAAGGGAAGTGGCAAAACACGCGGAGCATGCCGAAGACCGCCATGCAGAACATCCATACCTGAACATCGTTTTCAAAGGCTTTGACGTGGACCTTGTCCCCTGCTTCAGGGTCGCTTCAGCATGCCAGCTCAAATCCGCAGTTGACAGGACGCCTTTCCACAATGAATTCGTAAAAGCTCACATAAAAGGACGGGAAGACGATGTTCTGCTTATGAAGCAGTTCATGCGCGGAGGCGGAGTCTACGGCTCGGAGTTGAGGACGCAGGGCTTTTCAGGCTACCTGACCGAACTCCTGATCATTCACTACGGCTCTTTCGAAAACACCGTAAAGGCCGCATGCCTCTGGAAACCCGGCCAGAAAATAGACATTATGCAGCACTCGGAAATGGGACATACCGAACCTCTTGTTATGGTAGACCCGACCGACCCGAAGCGGAATGTTGCAGCAGCCCTCTCTCTTGACAGGTTCTGCATGTTTATAGACCACTGCAGGGAGTTTCTGGCAAACCCTGAGCTCAAATTCTTTTTTTCTGCCCCGGTCCTGCCGCTTGAAGATAAAGAAATCCTTGATAAGCTGGACAGCCGGAAAAGTTCCCAGCTTGCAGTTGTCTTCAAAACCCCGGATGTGGTAGAAGACGTGCTCTACCCGCAGCTCTATAAAATGGAACAGGCGACAGCTGCCCTCCTGAATGAGTACGATTTTTCAGTGATCAAAACCGGGGTCTGGTCAGGGAACCCCGAAACCGTAATCATGCTCGAACTGATCTCAGGCACCCTTCCCAACGTTAAAAAACGAATTGGCCCTCCGGTCTGGGTCAGAGAACACTCGGAGAAGTTCAAAGCCAAGTACAAAGGAGCTGAAAATGTTTTCGGAGGCTATATAGAAGAAGGAAAGTATGTCTTTGAAATCCAGCGCAAATACCCCACAGCGAAAGGGCTCCTTGAAGAACAGCTTGTAAACTGCTCCCTTGGAAAACAGGTACATCAGAGCGTGAGTGAAGGCTTTGAGGTCATTGAAGACGCAGAGGTTTGCAGGTTAAAAGACCCGGATTTCAGGGTTTTTTTGAGGAAATGGGTGTAAATTTACGAAAGTCGAAGGCAGAATGCCCGTTACTTTAGATGCGGGATGAATGCCGTCAACGTCCCATTTTTTCACTATCTGCTAACCTCCAACTATTATTCAGACCCATACTATGTACTGACCATACTGTGTACTGAATTCCTGAGCGATAACCAGGCCAGGGAAACCAGAACCAATTTGATATTTCTTCACCTCTGGAACAGAGGGTAGAGCCTGTGGACTTATGAACGGTAGTTCGAGGTATGAAGCAGGAAGCCCGTTAATTCAGTGATGGGTAGTTCACTTTGAAAATACTGCACTTAATTGCAAAGTGATACTTTATTAGGACTTACGCGGTAGAACTGAGAAATCAATAGCATTAAACCTTCAATTATTTAAAACACTGTACCTGTCATAACTCCGAATGTACTTGATTCTGTACTTCAAGTGCATAAGTCCTATTTATCTTAGAATGTACTGTAATCGCCTGTACCGTTTTCTAATAAATAACATTCAGTCCTCAATGCCTATTTTATCGCTCGGCTATGAAGTCAAGCACTTCTTTCATTGTGTCCAGATAATTTGAGAGGAATATTGAAGAACTGATCAGGATTCATGTTGGATAATCGGTTACAATATAGAATGAAAATTGAACTTAATAATTGAGTTTACATATTTATTAAAGATTTGTATATTATATTCCCTTAAAAGGCTTCATAAACTCAGAAAAACCATCTTGTGGAGGTTTATGTCATATAATCAACCATCTGTGTTTATAAGTACACTATTTGAATATATATATATGAAAGAGATATTTAATAATATATAGTTTCATTAAATATTAGATTCTTAATTATATTTCTCTAAGTATTATATATCCTGGACATGATTATCTTTTTGTGTTATTTGAGACCTCTTTCATCGGCATCATCGGCATATACTATGGAGATTGAATTTACCAATTCGATCCCAGAAACGAGTTTTGATGACTGATTGGTAAAGTGATCTCCATAATAAATTAATTTTCAATAAGCAAATGTAGATGTCAACAGGAAGTGGCTTGAAAAATTGACACGCCTGATATTGTATTAAGTGGAGATATGATTAAAACATAAAATAAGATAGGGATAAAAGACTATGGGAAAACAAACATTTAATGGAATGAAAAAGATTGTGGCTATTTTGGTTGCAGTCTGTTTTATGGCAATGTTGACAGCAGTGTCAGCATCAGCTTGCGATAATTGCGGTCCAAGCTATCGTCCCTCAGATGATTGCAACTACGACAGCAGCTGTAGATGGGATGGACAATACTGGTGGGATGATGTAAATAACTGTAGATGGGATGGACAATACTGGTTGTACGCTGAATCTACCTGGAAATGGGACGGACAATACTGGTGTGATGGAGATAAATTCTGGGACGACGACAAACACGCCTGGAGAAACCACGACGACAAAAAATGTTGCGACGATGACAAATGCGACGATGACAAATGCGACGATGACAAATGCGACGACAAATGCGACGACAAATGCGACGACAAATGCGACGACAAATGCGACGACAAATGCGACGACAAAAAATATTGCGACGATGACAAATGCGACGATGACAAATGCGACGACAAAAAATCCTGCGACGATGACAAATGCGACAAAAATTACGGTCCAAGCTATCAGCCCCCAAAAGATTGCAACTACGACAGCTGCAGATGGGATGGACACTTCTGGTGGGATGATGAAAATAACTGTAGATGGGATGAAGATAAAAACTGCTGGTTGTACGCTCAAACTAACTGGAAATGGGACGGTTGCCACTGGCTGAATGGGAATACATACTGGGATAAGGACAACCACAGCTGGAAAAACCACGACGGCAAAGAGAAATGCTGAAACGATGACGGCTGTGAGAGTAAAGGGACTTTAATTAAGTCCCCTAATTTTGATTGATTACAATTCTGAGTGGGAAAAGTAATTTCAATTTTGATAGTCCCAGAATATCTCAAAAAAGCCTCAGATTTTGAGGCTTTTTTGGATCTTCATCATTCCCTATGGATAAGATGATTTTCAATTCAAGACCGCGTTGGTTTTTAAGAAGATATCACATAAAACAACAAAGAGTCCTTTTTTTATGTTTTAATTTTTATTAATTACAAATTAATTTCGATTGCTGTCTATGTAATTAATCCTAACTTTCGATTCTAATTTTGACAAAAAACGCACATGATGTTCTTCGAATAACATGCCTAAATCAAACTGCGTGCGGCCACCCCAACCTACAGGCTGTCCGACAATTAACGATGGTAATAAATAACAATCGTCTATTGTTAAACTACAACTTTTTATAGCTGTATGAAATTTGCATTCATTGGTCATCGGTTAAGGAATTTTCTTGCCTGTATGCTACCGATTTTAGGGCAAAGATTAGTCTCGAATTTCTAACACCTAAACTAAAATCGATGCATTGTTCCAACTTCATATCAATATATGTTTTTGAACTATGTTGTAGAAATTGGGCAATTTATCATGATTATTCTCTTAACTGAAGACCCATGAAATGTTAATTATACAATTTATTTTCGTGTTCAGATGCCGGCAAAAGTCAAAACGTTTTTCATTCTTGAGCCGGCCTTGAGTTTTTCCCCGGTAATATCAACTTCCCAAAAACTGTTTATCTTTGTACATTATGTAAACATCTGAAAAGATGCCGATAACGAACAGAGCAAACAGGGATATGATATTGAACAACTGGTCAACCAGGATTTCCGAAAGCATCATCTCATTATATTTCGGTTTAATCCCAAACAAGGCAAATCCAGCCCTCTCATAATGTTTTGTTATTGATAATTGTTCGATGAAATCTCTGGTATGTTCATAACCGCTAAATTTTGCCATGACCGCTTCTTCCTGCGGTTTGTCAAAACCCATACTTTTAAAGAACCCTCCCGGGACCTGATTATCAGGGTCCATGGTATCCCCTATCTGAGGGAGGACCAGAACGAAGACAAGCCAGATGACAAAACAAATAATCAGGG
>JBFHIK010000143.1:0-6759 GCA_041596555.1 Methanosarcina sp. | reverse complement strand
CTATAATAGTGAATCTATAATAGTGAATTTGTCGGATTTTGGGATGCTGAAAAAATAAAGAGGGAGCGGCAGTTAATGGTTGATGAACCTGAAAGGGAAACAGGTACTGATATTCACAACAGGGAAATTGAGAAAGAAGTCTCTGTTGCTGAAGTGATGAATAAAACAGTCATCACAATGGACATTAACACAGATATTCCTGCAATTGCAAGGGAAATGGTCAAACACAATGTCGGAAGCGTAATTATTACAGAAAACGAAAAGGCCATGGGGATCATAACTGAAAGGGATCTTGTTAGGGACATCGTTGCAAAAGACAGAAAACCCGGCAAGGTGAATGCGGGCAAAATCCTTTCCACCCCTCTGGTAACTGTTGAACCTGAAACAAGCGTAATAAAAGCCTCCGAAATTATGTTGAAAGCCAATATTAAAAGGTTGCCAGTCCTGGAAAACAGTACAATTATAGGAATTATTTCTCACACCGACATCCTGATGGTAACACCCGGGCTCAGTACCATACTCAAGGATCTTATTGATATGAACCGGGAAGCTCTCCTCTCCAGTCCTTCAATTGAGGAGATTGAAGAAGACTACAGTGCAGGAATATGTGAGTCCTGTTCTTATCATTCAGTAGACCTGAAATTAGTTGATGGTAGATACTTGTGCGAAAACTGTCGGCAAGCAGAAGGGGAGGATTACGAATGAATCACGTGCTTGAAATCTCGACTTCCAAATTATCTGTCTTCATCTTTCTTAAAAAATGCACATGGAGGTAAACAATGAACGTTAGCGAGATTATGACAGAAGGGTCTATAAGTGTCAAAGATGGGGATTTTGTAACTCATGCCCGCCAGATGATGCGTGATTACTTACTTCGAGGCATTGTTGTTGTTGATGAGGGAAACAGGCTTGTGGGAATGCTGAATGACCAGGATATCATGAAAATTACGTCCACACGCTCGGATGTTACAGTAGGCGGATATGCAAGGGAATCCCCGACAGTAACTCCAGATATGGACGTTGTGAAAGCTGCAAAATTAATGGTGCAATCGAAACAGAACAGAGTTCCAGTTATCAAATCAACAACAGACCATACAGTTGTAGGTGTCCTGAGTGATGTTGATATTCTCAAAAAAGTGGATCTTCCAAAAAGTGTTTTGAAACCCATAGAAGCGGTTATGACAAAAAAAGTCAAAACCTGTTTGCCAGATGAAAGGATCTCCAAGATTTGGGATTATATGATAGAGACGGATTATACCGGTATTCCAGTAGTTTCAAAGAAGGGCGATCCCATCGGGATGATAACAAGAAGGGATATAATTAAATCAGGCATTTTGAGGATGTCCAGAGAAGACGAACGGGCAACAAGGCCGAACGAAAGTCCCAAAGTTGAAAAGATTATGTCAACTCCTGCATATACTCTCTCAGAGAACGATTCCGTTAAGAGTGCGATTGAAATGATTATCAGGCATGATATCGGAAGAGTTACTGTAGTAAATGAGCAGGGTAAAATATCAGGAATCGTTGACAGGCAGGACCTCCTGGAATCCCTCACCAACATATGGTCTGAGTAAGCCCTCGCCAAAGCATGGTCTGAGTGAGCCTTAGGCGGCAGAGCCAAGTATATAAATGTCTGTAATGACATTTTAACCCTTTTAAACGAGACTTTTCCCATGGAATAGCAAAATCTTCCAGTGAAATAGCAAAATCAGCTACATAACTGATCACAAAATTCCATGAAAGGTAATAAACAGGTTCTCGCGCAAAAGGATTATAATGATTAAAGATTATAATTAATAAAGGGTATAGATTGACAAACAAAAGTAAGTGTTCAGAAAGATTCGAGAGAAGATTGCTTTAAGGTTTGTTTGTTTCCAACAGTTAACCATGAGTCTGCTAAAATATGAATTGGACCCAGGGGTAAAATTCCTGCAAAATACAGGTAGAGGAAAAACGGAAGATGAAAAAAAGCAATTAACTGTAACTCGATTCGGTGATCCTATTGAACAAAAAGACGACATTTGTACCAGTCGAAAAAATGAATGTTCAGCCAACCCTGAACAACTCAGGCAAAACAGCGCAACAGAAAGACCCGCACATGGTCAGCAGCATGGGCACAATGAGAATAGGCCCCAGTTTCAAGTCCCGCATTGCGGAACATGAGGGAAGAATTCTTGCCCTTGCAACAAGGGATGTAGTAACCCTTCCTCCCACTGCAACCATCATGGAAGCCGTCAAGATTATGACTGAAAGGAGATTCAGGCGTATTCCGATCACAGACGCAGGCACAGGGAGGCTGGAAGGAGTCGTTACTTCTGTTGATATCATCGACTTCCTGGGAGGCGGCAGTAGGAACCTCCTTGTCGAAAACCGTTTCAAAGGCAACCTTTTGGCTGCAATAAACGAAGAAGTACGGCAGATTATGGAAACTGATGCTGCGTACATCCATGAAAAGGCAGATTTTAAAGATGCCGTTACAACAATGCTTAAAAGGGAGACTGGCGGCCTGCCAATAGTAAATGATGAAATGCAGGTCGTCGCAATCTTTACCGAAAGAAATGCCGTGGAACTGATGGGAGGGATTGTGACAAACAAAACCGTTGATGAATATATGACCAAAAATGTCACAATGGTAACAACCGACACTTCCATCGGACATGCAGCAAAATTAATGGTAGAAAACAGGTTCAGAAGACTTCCTGTAGTAAAGGATGGAATCTTTGCGGGAATGGTCACTGCCTCCGATATTGTCCATTTCCTTGGAAGAGGGGATGCATTCAGCAAGTTGACAACAGGAAATATTCATGAGGCTCTGGACCAGCATGTAGGCTCTATTGTTTCAAAAGAACTGATCTGGACCAGCCCTGGCACAGATATGGGAAAAGCTATGAAAATCTTGATCGATAAAAAGATAGGCTCACTTCCGGTTCTTGAAGAAGGAATGCTACGCGGTATTATTACAGAGAGCGATTTCCTGAGAGGGTTTGACTTTAAACAGGAGTTTTGAATCAAACTTCTGCTAAACCTTCTGCTAAACCGAAACAGAGCTAAATAAGCCAAACTGAAAAATAAGCCAAACTGAAGTCCGGAAAAGATCCAGAAAAAGATCCAGAAAAAGATCCAGAAAAAGATCCAGAAAAAGATCCGGGCTGGAGTTAAAGAGTTTGGGAAAGGAGGCAAACTTCCTGGCTGGACAGACCAGAATAAACTCTGTATTCTAGATTTCTCTTGTATCTCGGAGCGTAGCTGGTCTTAAAACAGAGATTAGGAAGATGCTTTAACTGGACGACATTCCCAATTAATCTGTACATATACAAGGCTTACACAAGGCTTACACAAGGCTTACAGGAAATAGGCAGAAGTTATGTAAAATATCAGGATTTGAAGCTGATGATAGGCAGAAGTTATGTAAAATATCAGGATTTGAAGCTGAAAATTGTAAAGTTTACATTTGATTCAAAAACTATAATTGTTAATACTTATATATTGTAAAAATGAAGGAGGTATTCAATGAATGTTGCGGACATCATGAGTTCACCTGTGTACGTAGTAAACGTAGATGAACCCGTGTCACATGCAAGAAAACTGATGTTAAAGTACAGAATCAGTACGTTGCTTGTCCTTAACGAGGGCAAAATGGTGGGAATCGTCACGAAATCAGACCTCAGCAACCGTCTGGCTCAAGCCGAACCCCTCTGGAGGAGACGGCCTATAGATCAGATCCCTATCAAGTTGCTGATGACAGAATCTGTAATCACCATTTATCCCGAAGCCTCCATTTCCCAGGCAACCGCTTTAATGCTTGAGAACGGAGTGCATGACATTCCGGTGGTAAAAAATGATATTGTAGGTATTATCACCAGGACAGATATCGTGCGCTATGTTGCTGAAAATTCGGAAGAAATGGATACAAAGATCCCTAAAATGATGACTGAAGATGTCATTTCTGTTCACAGGCATCACACAATCAACCATGTGATAGACGAAATGAACAAAAATGAGATCGAAAGAGTGATCGTTAAAGACGATGCAGGAAAACCTGTGGGAATAATCTCAAGACAGAGCCTTGCTTTGAACCTCTTAACTGATAATGAAGGCAAACTTTCAACAAAAAGCATCAAGCTAGCCCGTAAATCTTCGCCTGGAGGTCAGAAAACTTACAGATATGTAAAAGAAGTGCCTTTAACAGCTGAAGACATCATGGTTTCTCCAATAATATCCATTGATGTAAACAAAAAAGTTAGCGATGCTGCAAAAAAATTGATTGAAGAAGAAGTAACGGCCCTGCCTGTCAGTGATGGTGAAGAAATAGTAGGAATAATTAGCAGGACCGATATTATGAAATCCGTGCTCTGAAAAGTGGATTCAGAAATGGAATCCAGCAAACAGAAATGGAATCCAGCAAACAGAAATGGAATCCAGCAAACAGAAATGGAATCCAGTAAAAATTGAATGCAAAAGAAGAGCAAAGTACCTCTAAAGGTAAGAAGTAATTAACTATAACAGTAAGTTCACGACATCAGGTATGGTACGGAGGTATATACGGCAAAAAAGAACAGAAAAGGATGGCTGAAAGCAAAAGAAGGATGCGAAACAGAAATTTTGAAAAACTGATGCATTAAGGTCTGTAAAAACGAAAGTTGCGAAAAATTGAAACTAAAACTCTGATACGCATGAGGTGAAATGCATGCAAGTTAAAGACATAATGGTACAACCACACAAAATTGATAAGTCAGACACCATATCTCACGCCCTTGATCTCATGGAAAAAAAGGATACAAAGCGCCTGCTGGTAGTACATGACAACCAGGTTCTCGGTCTACTTACCATGAGAAGTCTGACAGAGCAGCTCGGAACTCGAAGGAAACTGAGCAAACCTGCATCCTCTTTGCATGTTGCAACAGCCGTATCCGACAACTTTGTAAAGGTTTTGCCAGATACCGATGTTAAAGATGCCCTCACCCTGATTAAAAAGAACGGAGGCGTAATCATTGTCATGGAGAATGAAAACGCAATGGGATGGGTGACCCCACAGGAGTTCATGAAAACAAACCGTTTCACAGGCTTTGCCGGAGAAGTGATGGAAAAAAACCCGATCACTGTCAGTCCCTCAGACCGTGTAAGCCACGCCAGACACCTTATCCTTGATGAGAACGTGGGAAGGCTGCCGGTAATTGAAAACGGAAAGCTTGTCGGCATCATCGCAGAAGAAGACATCGCTTTTGCGATGCGCTCTTTCAGGGACCTGGTAGCCGACAACCAGCAGGATTCCAGAATCAAAAACCTGCTTGTTGGAGACATTATGACCCGCAGCGTGGTCAGTGTGTACACCAACACCCCTCTTGCAGATGCAGTTAATACCATGCTGGAACGCAATCTCGGAGGCGTCCCTGTCCTGAATCTGGAAGAAGAACTGGTTGGTTTCCTCGCACGCAGAAATGTCATAAACACAATCCAGGAATAAAACCTCAAGAGGAAAAACCTTAGAGGGAAAAAGAGAAGGAAAGAAAAAGGTCTGCCCCTTGAGGGACAGGCCTTCCTGATCATTTAATATTTCCTATTTTTAATATATCCTATTTTTAATATTTCCTGTTTTATCCGTGATCAGTTTTCATTAACTTATGATCTCATTTTTGGGATAAGTTTTCACTTGCCTGGGGCTACGACTCAGCAGTTATTTATGTTTTAGAATGACCTATCTCCACCAAGCAGGCCGCCCAGCACCCCACTGCCACCAATTCCAGTCTGTTCGTCCCGACCGCGGCCGTAAGAAGAAGCCGCAGCTATTCTGTCGGCAAGGCGCGAGAAAGGCAGGCTTTGCATGTATACAGTACCCGGACCTGTGAGGGTAGCAAGAACAACTCCTTCCCCGCCGAAAAGGGCATTTTTAAAGTCCTTTGACCAGGTTATATCGTAACTCACTGTTTCAGTAAAAGCTGCTACACAACCTGTGTCAATGTGGTAAGTCTCGCCTGGAGCCAGATCTTTTTTTACCACTGTGCCTCCGATATGGACAAAGGCCAGGCCATTACCCCGTAACCTCTGCAGAATGAAACCTTCACCGCCAAAAAGCCCTGCTCCGAGTTTGCGTGTAAAAGCTAATTCCACTTCCACTCCCTTGGCAGCACATAGAAAAGCATCCTTCTGGCAGAGAATACTGCCTCCAAACTTGGAGAGGTCAAGAGGGAGAATCTTGCCAGGGTAAGGAGCCGCAAATGCCACATGCCCTTTTCCGGAACCTTTGTGGGTAAAGCTTGTAATAAAAAAGCTCTCCCCTGTCAGGGCTCTTTTCAGTCCTTTTTTCAAACCTCCTAAAAGTCCGCCACCTTCGTTGCTCATACCTGTCTGCATCTGGATTCCGGGCCCCATATATGCCATAGCCCCAGCCTCTGCCTGAACAGTTTCGCCTGGATCAAGCTCAATTTCAACGATCTGCATATCGTTGCCAATAATCTCGTAGTCGATATCATCAGCCATTTTGTAGTCTCCTGGTCTACATTGAAATTTAAATACAGAAGAAATTAGAGGCTGCATACTTAAAAAGATTTTTGATAGATGAGCTTATTTACAAACCAACTGATTTCTCCAACTGATTTATCCAACTGATTTATCCAATTGATTTATCCAATTGATTTATCCAATTGATTTATCCAACTGATTTATCCAACTGATTTATCCAACTTATTTATCCAACTGATTTATCCAACTGATTTATCCAACTGATTTCTTGTGGACTGACCTGTCCTGAAACTCAATCCG
>JBFHIK010000142.1:0-6789 GCA_041596555.1 Methanosarcina sp. | reverse complement strand
CACCTGAAAGCCCTGCCTTTCGTTTTTCTAGAAGGATTCGAGAGCTTCATAAGCTTCACAATATCCATTCACATTTTGATTCTATTTGAGATTTATTTTCCGGATAGTATTTTCCTGAGTTCTATCTTTCTATATATGTGAAATTGTAAGTTCAAAAACCCTGCCCATATTAAACTCCAGAGAGTAGCATAAAAACTTCAACTAAAACTTCAAGTGGGAAAGGAAAACACAGGAAACTAAAGGAAAAATGGAAAGGAGAAAGAAAAGAGAAAACAAAAAGAAGAGAGAAGAGAGAAAAAAGAAAGAAAACAAAAAGAAGAGAGAAGAGAGAAAAAAGAAAAAAAACAAAAAGAAGAGAGAAGAGAGAAAAAAGAAAGAAAACAAAAAGAAGAGAGAAGAGAGAAAAAAGAAAGAAAGAAAACAAAAAGAAGAGAAAAAAGAAAGAAAGGAAAAGTTTTCTGTCAGTTGTTTTCCGTTTTAAGCTCCCATTTGCCTCTGTTTTCAAGCATCCAGAGCTGAGAATCCAGTTCTTCTTCATCGGGCTGCGGGTAGATCCTTTCAGTCCTGCCGTTAGGGAGGAGAAGGCGAGCTTTTATGTTATCTTTCAGGTGGGTGCCGAGGATAACATCGCGCAGGATAGGAATGTAATCTGAAGATACAGGGAAGAGGACTTCGACCCGGTTGTCAAGGTTGCGGGGCATAAGGTCGGCACTGCCTATAAAGATCTCTTCTTTTCCGCCATTCCTGAAGTAGTATACTCTTGAATGTTCAAGAAAACGCCCGACTATAGAAATGACCCTGATATTTTCGCTCAACCCGTAGATTCCGGGCCTGAGACAGCAGATGCCCCTGACAATGAGGTCTACTTTTACTCCAACCAGTGAAGCTCTGTAGAGTTCCCGGATGCACTGGTAGTCCACCAGGGAATTCATCTTGAAGATCAGGTGACCGTTCCCAAATTTCTCGTGCATTTCAATCTCGCGCCTGATGCGCTCAAGGATCTGATGCCTCATATTCTGCGGAGCTACGAGGAGCTTGATATAATGGTCCTTCCTTGAATAACCTGTAAGGGCATTGAAAAGGTCAGAGATGTCTTTGCCTATGAAAGAGTCACCTGTGAGGTAGCCAAAGTCGGTATAGAGTTTTCCTGTAACAGCATTATAGTTTCCAGTGCTCATATGCACATAATACCTGATGCCTTCTTTTTCAGCCCTTACAATAAGGCACATCTTGGCATGGGTTTTGCGCCCGGGAAAGCCGTAAGCTACGTGAACGCCCTTGCGCTCGAGTTCCTTTGCCCAGCCAATGTTGTTCTCTTCGTCAAAACGGGCTTTAAGTTCAACAAGGACTGCAACCTGCTTGTTCCGGTCCGCAGCTTTCATAAGAGCCTGGATAATCCTGGAGTTGTCATCTACCCTGTATAATGTCATTTTAATTGCCAGGACATCCGAATCATCAGCGGCTTCTTCCACCAGATCAGTTACCGATTCGAAATTGTCGTAAGGGTGATAGAGAAAGATATCCTTCTTTTTCAGGGCTGAAAAAATGTTTTCCTTATCGGCCATAAGGGAATGTTTTCTCTGCTCAAAAGGCTTGTATTTAAGCTCAGGACGGTTAATTTGCGTAAGCTTCATGAGGCTTGAGAGGCCCAGAGGTGCCGCTGCCCTGAACATCAGAGGAGGGGTAAGTTCCAGGTTTTTAAGGAGAATATCAGAAACCCTTTCAGGCATAGTATCGTCGGTTTCAAGCCGGACAGCAGGCCCGAAGTAGTTTCTCCCCACCCTCTGCTTAACAGCCGTCAGAAGGTCCTTGTCTCCATCTTCATCAAAGCCAAGGTCAGCGTCTCGTGTGATCCTGAAAGGATAAGCTCCAAGAATTCGCTGTCCGGGGAATAGCAGATCGAGGTTTGCAGCAATCAGCTGTTCGAGCCACACAAAACGCCCTGATTTTAATTCTTCAAAACTGGAAGTTATTTTTTCCTGGCCTTCTTCGGGAACAACAATCAGCCTTGTGAACATAGGAGGGATCTTGACCCTGGCAAAACGTTCCCCGTAGTCCGGGTCATCAATAAGTACGGCAAGGTTAAGACTGAGATTCGAAATATGGGGGAAAGGATGCCCTGAGTCAAAACCAAGGGGAGTAAGTAGCGGAAAAATATTTCTTTCGAAGTAGTCCCTGAGTTTTTCTCTATCTTCTCCGGAAAGTTCAAAGTAGTTAAGGACTTTAATTCCCTTTTCTCTTAGAGCCGGTTCGAGCACTTCATTCCAGCAACTGTCTTTTAGAGGGAGCTGTATTAGAAGTTCTTCCCGGATGACCTGCAACTGCTCCTGAGCCAGTTCATCTGTGCAGTCTTCCTTTGCTCCTTCAGCAATACGTTTCTTGACCCCGGAGACCCTGACCATAAAAAACTCATCAAGATTGCTCCCGAAAATGGAAAGAAACTTGACTCTCTCAAGCAGAGGATTGCGTTCATCCAGAGCTTCTTCGAGTACCCGGTCATTGAACTGGAGCCAGCTGTATTCCCGGTCCACATAAAGGCATTGGTCACTCAGGTCAGGCATGCCTGATACTTCAACCCGGACTCCATCAACGCTATCCGTAACCAATCTATCAAAATCTGCACACTGAATTGGGAAGTTACGCTCCATTCCTATCACGCGTGGCCTGAGTTTTGTGTTTCTTCAGATCCATCCTCAAAAATGTAAGAAGATCGGAATATAAGATTTTTGCTCTGTTCATTATTTAACATTATTATCAGATGTTCGTTCAGTATAATTAGCAAATTTTAAAAGAAGATAACCTCGAATTTACTCAACAGCCAAAATAACCAGTTTTCGGAAAATTTTTCCCTGAACTGTGTATCAACCCTTTCAATAACCATTAGCTGAATGAGTTTTCGATCCCCTATCCGAAGGAAGGCGCATCTTCATATAAAGTTATCGGAGATGCATTGACACTAAGAAGTATATAGACTTTTGGATTAACAGGAACGTAAAAATTGTCTGAAATCTTAGCCAACTCACTACTATTTATTGATATATAGTACTAAAGACTTATAACATTATCTCCTAGAAAACAGAGAAAAATAACAAAAAAAAGAATATGAGTATCTAAAAAACCGAAGATAGCAAGATATTATCAGGGAAATTAGAGTATCTAAAAAACCGAAGATGGCAAGATATTATCAGGGAAATCTTCAAAAATAACCAGAAAATACCATACATGTTTGACATAAAAATATCTTAAAAGTGATTTATAAATTATCCTTAGAAGGGAATATAAAATATAGATTTTGACTATAAAAAATACCCATTAACATTCAAATTGCTTTTTAATTTTGAAATTTACCCTTTAAATGGGCATAAAATTCCTGCTCTTTTCCCGTGGTCTTCCTCAGTAACCTTTCCACAATCAACTCGGGAGTGCTTCTTGCCACGCGATTGTATACCGGGTTTCGGTTTACTATCAGTTCCAGGCTGGAATCCAGACCCTCGGCTTCTATTCCGTCCACTCTAATGTCTGTCCCGGTATTTTCAAGGATCAGTTCCGAAAGGTGTGAAACAAAAACCCCAAGGCTCTCTTCGCTCCGGGAAAGGTATTCAAGAATCCCGGCTATGATCCGGGCTGAAGCTCCTGGTTCGGTAATTGATTCCAGCTCATCGGCAAGCACAAGTTTTCCGGAAGCTTCGGAAAGCACGGAAAACTGCTTGAGAGTGGTTTCAAAGGCTCCGGCATCAAGAGTTCCTTTTGATTTACCAAAATAATAGAATTCTTCTACAGGTCCCAGCTCAAGTTCTTTTGCAGGGACAGGAAAGCCCATGTATCCGAGGATTACACACTGAGCAAGCAGTTCAAGTAAAGAGGTTTTGCCTCCTGAGTTCACACCGCTCAAAAGTACAACCCTGTTTTCCAGGCCTGCCGGGGAAAAGCTCGTATTCCCTATAGAATAACTGACAGGGTCAATTTCTCCGTACCTGGCTTTCAGGAAAAGGTTTTCTCCTTCTTCAAAGCCAATTCCGGCTTCAGGGATTGTCTCCGGCATTTTCAGCCGGAACTGCGTGGCAAAACAGGCTATGGAAAACCCCAGGTCAAAGTCAAGGACTTCCCTGACAAGCCTTTCTACAGGCTGGCGGAAGGTTGAGAGAACTTTTGCAAGCTCCCTTTTGCGGGTAAGCCTTGCTTTTTCAAGGGACATATTCAGTTTTTGCCTGAAAAACTGCAACTGAGCCTGTTCTACCCTGAGAGGATAGGAAATTTCATCGGAAAAGAGGGAATCTAGCATCAGTTTTTCCAGTTTCTGGAAGTTGAGCTTTTCTGCAAGTTCCTCTTTTACGGCTTCGATCTCACCTTTGTAGACCCTGTGGAGTTCTTTTGCAAGCAGGTCTTTAATTTCCATTCCCCCGCTCACAAGCTTGATGAGTTCCTGCCCGCTCAGGGTAAGGGAGCTTGCTTCGAGTGTCCGGTTCATACGCTGGTTTGCCTCATTTAAGGCAGAGGTCAGGACAGGATCAAGGTTTTTCAGGGCAGCTCCAAGCCTGTCAAGTTCGGGGTCAAAACCCTCAACAGGTTTTCCATCCTCTCCCACTTTTAGAAGGGCTTCTTTAAGAGTCTCGAGATCCTCTGTAGGGAGTTCCTCAAAGAAATTAAAGCCTGAAGCCCGCAGAGTTGATGTTATATTCAGGCAGGCAAGGATGCAGTACAGGTTCCTTGCAAAAAAAGCCAGCTCTACTTCAGGCAGGATCTGCCAGAATTCCGCTCTTGAAGGGTCCTGGAAAAACTCGGGTTCAAGCCCTTCAGGCAGGTCAAAACTGAGATAAGTATCATCAAAAATAATCACACTCGAGTAGCCTCTCGCAAGATCTACGAACTCGGAAAAACTCTCCACCGCCTGAACAGGCAAAAATGCCTGGAACCTTTCCCTGGCTTCATCCAGAGTTTTCTGGTCCCCGGAAAGGATGATCCTGTCTCTTACCCTCAGGCTTCCCGGGATCGGCCGGAGTTTTTTCACGCTGGAAAGGAGGTTCAAAAACACCGTATCCTCAGAGAGGACGTCTGCCAGCTCCAGGTACGCTCTTACAAAAGCCCTCCTCTCCTGAATAAGGTCCATACGGGACGCAGGAAACGGGTAAAAAAGGTCCAGCTTGTCCCTCGCATGCGGGGTGTGAGCAAACGTCTTTATCAGCTCAAGCAGGCGGGAGTACAGGTCAAGGGCTTCTTTTGTCTTCAGAAAATCGGAAATTGCACATCCCTCAGCCCGGGCCCTGGCATCCCTGGCAAGGGAAAGGGCAAATGTGTGGCTGACCCCGTTGACCTCAGAAAGCGAAGCTATGTCCCCTTCAAGAATTGCCTGGAGAGCTGCATCCTCACTTCCGAAGTGCTCGACAAGCCTGCCGGCGACTCGCTCGCCTATTCCATTAAGTTCCCGTAAGCCTGAGAGTTGCTGAGAAGAAGCCATATTCAAAACACTTTTAGAAAATCAATTGAACCGGGTCCTATACCCGAATGTTTTTCAGTTCAGGAGGAGCGCAAGTTCTTTTTCAAGATAGGGGCGCATGGATGCAGTGTACCCGTGCGTTTCTTCAGTAGTATTATACATTGCCTTTGGTTCTTTTGCAAGGTCAAAGGTCCTGAGTGCCATTTCATGAGAGATTACAGTATCATTAAAAGAATGAATCATCACAAGCCTTGAAGGGGGCAGGGCACTGAGGTAAGTGTCCGGGTCAATTGAAAGATGGAACCGATAAACTTCAGCAACTATGTCGGCAGGATCAAGCTCTTCAGTGCCGTACCCCGACGTACTGATCCCTATGACTCCTTTAAAGGAAGGGTCAAGGGCGCAGGCAATAATTGCAAACCTGCCGCCGTTACTTTCCCCGAGGATTGCAAGCCTTTCGGGATCTATTTCCGGTAGGACGGAAAGCACATCTGCGGCTTTGAGGGCGTCATAAACCATAAGGTATTCAACAGGTTCAAGGCCTGCCCTGAAAAGTTCAAGGTCTCTTTCAAAGTTTACTCCACCCTGATTGCGCTGGTCAAGGGTAAGGGTTGCATACCCCATTTTGGAGAGTTGCACTGCCAGTCCCTGTTCACCTTCTTTGTTAACTCCCGCCCCCGGAAGCAAAACTATACCAGCCGAAGAAGAAGAGTTTGCAGGAACCCTCAGTAGAGCCTGGACTTTATCGCCTCTGCTCTCAAAAGATACAAGTTTTAGAATATCCGGATCTTCAGGAGAGTACAGGTCTTCAATTTCCTGAACCGTAAATACAGGCTCTTCTCTGGGGGGAAAAGATAATGTGCCCGCCTCCGAAATCTCCCACGGAAGAGTTTCCTCTATGGAATTGGAGGGGTTGTACAGAACCCCGAAGATACCCACAACTATCAGGAGAAAGCCCAGAAGAAAAACGGTGGGTTTCGGGGTTCTGGCACCTGAAGAAGACTTTTTCGTTTTTTTGAATTCTTTATTTCCAGAACTATGCCTGCTCAAAGGAACCCTGCCAGAAAAATGTAGTTAAGGCCAGAAGCCATTTACAGCACTTAAGAATAGTACTACTACGCCCGCAATGGCACCGAAAATCAGAACTGTTTTGGGCTGAATGTGAACCGCGTTTTTGTCAGCTTCGTAGTAGCGCATGAGCCCTGCTGAGGACTGAAGTCCGGGACCTGATCTTTTAGCCGCCATGAGTAAAACACCTTTACAAATGATATGATATTGATTAGATCTTGATTAGATATTGATTAGATATTGATTAGATATTGATTAGATATTGATTAGATATTGATTAGATATTG
>JBFHIK010000141.1:0-6853 GCA_041596555.1 Methanosarcina sp. | reverse complement strand
TATTGAGATGAGTTTTTTATAAACCTCCTCAACTATGACCTTCAGGTCTCCTGGTCCATTCCCATTCTTAACCTCACTTACTTTTTGGAAAAAAACCTGTCCTATAGCGCTGCCAATGATTCCCATAGGCATGTTTACAACCTGATTTGCAAGTGAAAAATATCCTACAACTGATGTACTGTAAAAGTATGCAAGTAAAAAAGCAGGGACCTGTGGAGAAACAGTGTTTGCGATTGCCGACCAGGAACTGAATAATGGGAATTTTTTGTACTGAATGGCCATTTCTTTCATTCTTTTTATTGATATTTTTTTGAAAACTTGAATATCTTTTTTTATGCCCCTGAGCATTACAATGTCTGCAAATACATACCCTGCAATGAATCCTCCTACAAGGCCGAGAGGGGTAATACTCCATTTCGCAAGTCCGATTTGAAATGCCTTTGATGTTAAGGTGTTTGAGACTCTGGACCCTGCAATGACCCCAAAACGGGTTTTTCTTGAAAGCCAGTAATTTTGCACAAAAAACATACCGTTAAGGAATATTATTAGTGGAATGAGGGGTAAGTACCTTGAAATCCCCGGGGTATTGAAAATATGATCAACATTATCTGGAAGAAGCAAAATCAATACGCCTGTTATTAATGATGTAAAAGTTACCAGCACAACACACACGGCGGTGATATTTGCAGCATCTTCTTCTGTCTTTGGTAGCATTATTGCAAATTGATACGAAAATGTAGAAACAATCACAAGTATGCCTGAGATTGACATAAAAAGTTGAAAAATTCCAAAATCATCTGGATTGTAAATTCTTGTGATTATGGGTATGAGAAGTATACTCAGAACCTGTGCAGTAACACTTCCGGATATAAGCTTTAGTACGTTTGTGATAAAGTTTGACATGGGGGTTCCAACTATTAAATATATTAATCAAGTTTTTACCGTAAATAGGGGTTTTCACTCAGGCGATTTATATAATAGTTTCCAATGAAATTTTATTTTTTGCTTCCTTTTTTTCTTTAAGGTAAGCAAATACTTCTGCATTGTCATATACCAGTGCATACTCTGGAGCCTCAAAGCTGTTGAAGAACTCTGCTGGCAATGGCTGAATTATGCTTACCCCGAATCTGTTCGGGTCATTTATGGATATTGGTTCCCCCATGGTCGATTTTCTCAGCAACACCATGCCCTCGCCACTTATTTCTCTCGTTTCGATCTGGTTTGTATTGAAGTATGTTGCGTTATTTGTATCATATCCCTGATCCCTGTAAAAAAGACAGCTGTCGTAGGGAGAATCCATCAGAATGTTTCCTGAATGCACTGAAGATAATGTTTCCACAGCCTGGATTTCAATGTTCTTGAACTGGTTTCTTACGGTTGTCTCTTTTCCTACAAGAGGATTGTCTTTATTAATACCCGGTGTAGTAACCATTACAAATGAGAAGAATAATATTATGATAAAAATTGTAGAAATTTTTGCCTTTTTAGAGTTAAACAGGCTTGTTAACTTTAATATGTATGAGGCAGCTACCAGTGCCAGAAACACTCCTATTACCGGGAACCACCTGCTTGTAAGGAAATTTCTCATGCCCATTAAAGGAATTCCATAAGCAAAACTATACAGAATTACAACTACCAGAGCAATTGAGAACTTATCTATTTTTTTGGCGTCCCTGCGGGAAAACCATGCAAGAACTCCTCCTATTGCAAAGAACGGCAGGGCAAGGTAGCTTATGTGAAGAATCAGTACTTCCAGTGATTCTTGATGGGCTGTAGCCCCCACGATAAGCTCTTCACTTGAGTAGCCGGATCCAATCTGAAGTACTTCCATAAGAGGCTTGACGATCATCTCAAAAAAGGAGGTCTCTGGAGTGACATATGTAAACATCCAGTAGGTTTGCATGCAAATCACAAAAAAGAGGATGTAATTAAAACCGGCTTCTGCAGAGGGTAAACTCTCATACAGGAAGTTGTGCAGGTATTTACCTAATAAAATTGAAACTAAAGCAAGAAAAACCACAAAAGTAGTCAACTGGTGGGTCAGCACCATCAGAACCGTAGTCATGAGAACAAGTCCTGTCGTCACCAGGCCTGGCTTTTCGCTAAATATTACATAGAGGATAATTATAAAATAGCAAAGAACCAGGGACCCCGGGGTTATATTTGTAATCCCGCTGACAATATTGTGATTATTCAAATTTATCAATAAAGCTGCAAGCAAGCCCATCTGAGGGCCTTCGAGTTTTTTTCCTATAAGGTAAATCCCTGCCGTGATGAAAATATTGGCAAATCCTATAGAATAAAAAATTCCGTCCTTGACATCCAGTCCACCCATAAGCTGGGTTATCGAGATAAAAATGTGAGCAAGAGGATAATATAAATATTTACTGCTAATATCTATCGGAGGAATGGCCCCCGTCTCAGTAATCATTTTTGCCATGCCTGCATGAAAGTAAGCGTCATAGCCCATGAGGCTTGGGAAATTATAATAGATTCCGGCTCTTATAAGGATTGAAAGAAGGAATATCTGCAGTAGTATTGAGGCTACCCTGTCTCCTTCTCTTACATACAGGATTTCCGAAGCAATGATCCCTGCGAGTATGCATATAAGTATAAAATAAGATATCGGCCTGTAATACATGTTCATGCTATATATGAGCACACTTATCAGGAATACAAAATAGAAGGAAAGGTTGAGTACATTCTTTAACCTGTCTTTTTCTGAGGAGATGGGAGCTTCACTTTTAAACTTTTTTCTAAATATATAATAGATTGAGCAGGCAGAAAGCACAGTAATTCCGATGTCCGCCTGTTTTAAATTGATCAGGTAATATAAAGAAACAATAAACACACCTAAATTGAATCCCATAATACTGAGAATCATGTCAAGATTTCTAGTAAATCTCTCTTTATGTCCTTTTATATAGTCCATATGACCCCTACATAATAACTTTCTTTAGTATTATATAGTTTCCCAACAAAGTCTTCTTCTTTTATAATTTTCAAACTGTCTTTTTATAATGTTGCTATTTTTTATCTTTTTCTTTTAAAGCCTTGCTACCTGTTTTTCTCTCCGAACTCCTACATTTTTTTACGTCATCTCTTTTACGAAAGTCGAAGGCAGAATGCCTGCCACTTTAGTGATGGGTAGTTCACCTTTTCTTAAATCCCGGCATTGTCCTTAACTGTCGGATTCTTTTTTCCACCAGTTGCAGATCTGAGCTTCTGAGTCAACGATCGCTTTTAGTTTCAGGACCGCAGGATTAGACTTCTCTATATGCCCTACCCTCAGTGCCTGTTCATATCTCCTGCAGATTCGATCATTGCAGCTGTATTTCCCACAATGTCTGCAATAGGCTTTCTAAAAGCAGATCCACCCCTGTTTCAAGGGCATCAGGCACTATGGGGCAATGAAGGGTATAGTAGGAGCTGCGATACTGATTGTATCAAGCTCTATTTTCTCAAACATTTTTTGTGGTCTGCAAAAGGCTGTGTATCGTATCTTGCTGCAAGTTCTTTTACCTTTGAGATATTGGGGGTAGGAAATCCCTATCAATTTTACGTCTCCCATTTCACTATAGGTCCTTACATGTTTCTTCCCCATGTGACCTCTCCAGCCAATCCTGCGCGTATCTTGTATGAAAACCTTCCAGAATACAGGTAAGTTAAATCTCAAACTCTTTTTTCCCCAATTGACGGCATATGTCTTCCCCATTATGTCGCCTCCCTCTAAATTACTAAATATTATTGGAATATAAGTTTTAGCCTTACCTCAATATTTTTTGTCAGTATACTCTGACTACGTGAATATATTGAACTCATCTATATGACTTTTTAAACTATGTTGGCCCTTTTTATATTTTGCTTAAAATCCCTCTGAAATAAAAAATCCAATGAATTTTTTTATGCCCCCCTGGGTCCTGGCTATACAGGTGTGCTTTTTTACAACTTAATTTTATGTTCCTGCAGATCTCTTGTTTCCTTATTGCCGGAAGCATAAATAAGCTCTCTGTGTATGTATTATCTTTCCTTAATGGCTACGCTTAAATTTAAGGGACTTTTCTAACGTTTATTTTGCTCTATTTTTTCTTCCGGCAATAACTATATCATTTTTCACAATGTACTATTGCCTTTTATGGTATTTTTTTTCTTATCTACTCGCGCAGGTCGGTTAAATTCTTCCATTTTTCGGTCCCTGAGAGTTCTGCTATGAAATGTAACTGGGTAAGGGCATACAACAAAGATTATTATCTTGAATTTTAACTAATTTTTATATAGTTTTTTCCAGGCCATGGTGCCTTCATACTAATTATCTCTTGAGTAACACATGCAAATTTTTGAAAAATTTGACGGAGTTTTCATTTGCTTTTTGAGTGAAAACTTATATTTCCAATCCTGAATAATAATGTGTATCATCGAGTATAACACAGCTTATTGATTCTGTTTTTTCCTATACTCTAAATTTATATCTTGTGTTTCTTTATTTTTGATATTTTTCATTTTTCTGACAACATTACACCGCTACAATGCTTTTTGTTGAAATATACTGTATTAGTTATTATAAGTTGTTATCCACGGGGGTATATACCAGTAATTCTCTATTCAACAAAGGAATTGTTAATTTAAGTTATTAATATTTTTACAGATTATTTTCAGTTCGATGTTAACTTTATATATATTCCCCTCCAATTATTTTTTGAATGATAGCCTTTAATATTTTTGCATTTATACATATACTGGGGGTTATAGTATAACACATATTCATAGGGGGTGGAGAGGGTTTGTATTCAGCCCTTACACTTTGTTTTAATTCTCTAATTTCCGACCCAATCAGTATGGTTTCATCGCCGTCTCAACTTTCCGATAGGTCTCCCAGGCATGAATTTACGGTCTTGATTCCAGCTCAAAACGAGGAGGCCTCCATAGGCAGCAAGGTTCTGCTTGCGGCAAGCTATGCAGACCGAGTACTTGTGCTTGACAAAGGTTCCACTGACCGAACTATGGAAGTGGCAGCGCTGGGGGGGGCAAGAGTTGTTCCCCTGGCTGGAGGAGAAGAAGCATTGCTCAAAGTCCTTTACAGGGCGTCCCTTGATTCCGAGCTTGTGGTTCTTATCTATCCTGATTGCATGCAGGATATAGATCTGCTGTCTCATGTTCTCGAGCCGCTCAGGCAGGGCTTTGACCTGTCGGTAGGTTCCTGGCCCTGCCGGGTTTCCTGCGAACAGGAGACAGTCATGCTTCTGAATGGGAAAAACACCTTCAAAGAAAAAATAGGCTTTCTTTCCGTGACCTCAAGATCGCTTCAGAATATTAGCTCAGGCAAAGAGCATATGTCTTTGAAATCCCTGCTTTCTGCTGCGAAAACCAAAAAACTTAAGGTTAACTACCTGAGCTTTGACGTTGATCCTGCATTTCGGAAGCTTGAGAGCACCCGTATAGGAGTTGTAGTACCAGCTTATAATGAAGAACTGCTTATAGGCGAAACCCTGAGAGGGATTCCAGAGTATGTGGACCGGATCTATGTTATCGATGACTGTAGTACTGACCGGACTGGAGAAATTATAAAAAAGTTCGGAGATCCGAGAATCGTTTATCTGCGCCACGAAGTAAACAAAGGCGTCGGAGCAGGGATAATTAACGGGTACAAGCTTGCTCTAAAAGATGAAATGGATATTGTAGCAGTTATGGCCGGGGATAACCAGATGGACCCTGCCCAGCTTCCTAGATTGATCTTTCCGATTATCGAGGGATGGGCTGACTATACAAAAGGTAACAGGCTTCTCTCCGACAATTTCATGACAGGAATGAGCAAGTGGAGGGCTTTTGGAAACCTTCTGCTGAGTTTTCTTACTAAAATCGGGAGTGGATACTGGCAGATCATGGACCCCCAGAACGGATATACAGCCATTTCCAGGCAGGCCCTTGAAGTTATCGATCTGGACTCCGTTTATCCTTATTACGGCTACTGTAATGACCTGCTGATCAAGCTTAACGCCTTTGGTATGAGGGTCATGGACGTAGTAATCCCTGCCCGTTACGGCAGAGAGAAGTCATCCATAAGGTACAGCAAGTATATCCGTAAGATTTCACCCATGCTTTTCAGGGGTTTCCTCTGGAGGCTAAGGATCAAATATACAGTTCTGGATTTCCATCCTCTGGTTCTGTTCTATTTCCTTGGAATGCTTGCCCTACCTGTGAGTGTTCTCTTTGGTATCTGGGGACTTTTCCAGATCCTGCTTCAAAACCCTCTACCATCCTATTACCCACTGCTTTGTTTCCTCGTACTGGGGTCTGGACTTCAGATGCTCCTTTTCGGAATGCTCTTTGATATGCAGGTTGAAAAGAAAAAGAATGAAAAGGTAGGACTTGCTCGTTGAGGTCCGGAAAATTTCCTCCCGGACTTTTTTTATAATGTATTTCATTTACAAAAATAATAAGTGCCCACTTGTTTAACTCTTGGGGTGCAGAGGCACAGCGCGAAGTTCCTTTCCTCGGAGGACAACATTCCGACAGGTAGGGTAGTTGACTTCTGGCTCTTTTTATCGGACTTTTTTATCCAGATTTCCTGGTACAAGCTATTTTTATCCAGTCTTTTTTATCCAGTTTCTGGCAAAAATACCAATTATTCCTATCCATAATTTCTGTAATTAAAGTCTGGGACAATTCAGGTTTGACTTGACTTTAAAACATTTTTAACAACTATTCAATGCCTGTTTTATATAAAGAAGCGTAAAACCCCTGAGTCTTTAGCTCAGGGGATATAAGCGTCAACTTCAACCCTGATTTCGTATGTAATATTCTGCCGCATCTTTGCTAACATTACCGATAGTAGACGCAAAATATCCGTCACTCC
>JBFHIK010000140.1:0-6866 GCA_041596555.1 Methanosarcina sp. | reverse complement strand
GAGGAATTACCCTGGAATCTGGAGGGCATGTAGGGTCATACCCATCTCCGAGTTCAGGCTTGAAGAAAAGCCCGTAAACAAGGTACCCAATCTTTGAAGGGTCACTGTACCCTCCTATCCGGTCAAGTTTCATACTCACCGGGAGCCCCAGGACTTCTTCACCTACAAGCTCAGAGCCGAACGCCGCATACAGAGGGACATCCCCCCAGCCTGCAGCATAGGAAAAGTCATTTGAGACCAGAGAAGCATCCACAAGTTCCTGCAGACGGTCAACCACGAAACTTACGGCTTTTTGAGGGGAAGATGCAAACAGGGTATTTTCGACCCAGGTATCGGGAGAAACTCCAAGAGCGAAGTTCTCGACAAAATCCATAACTTTCCAGTAATAAGCAGCAAGCTGCCCTATGTCTGCAACGGTAGGCCCGTAGGTCACACCTCCGACATGCGCAGCAACAGAATGGGGCATCTTTGCCCCGAAGAGGGAAATAGCTTCATGCAGCCGCCTCTTTTCCCCGAGTGCAGCTACATACCCGCGTCCAGCTGGAATTTCAACTCCGTCGAGTCTGTAACTGATGGGGGCAAACCTTCCAAGCAGTTCGTCCCAGACAGCTTTTCCAGTGTCTCCGTAGTTTCCTAAAAGGGTCCTGTATGCGGGGTTTGCAAGATCCGGGCCCCAGAGTACGTAGATGTGAGTTGCATGGCTGGCTATGAGGTTCAAAGACTGGTGGATGTTGCGCATTACAAGAGCGTCCTTGGGAACTGCATCCTCAACCCCGAAGAGCTGATCAAGAGCGTTTGCCGCTGCAATGGAGTGAGTCGTCGGGCAGACCCCGCAGATCCTCTGGGTAAGGAGGGCAGCATCCCTGGGGTCCTGGTTCTGGAGGATGCGTTCAAAGCCCCTGAGCATGACCCCCATACTCTGGGCTTCGGTAACTATCCCTTCCTCATTGACCTGGGTAGTAATCCTGTAGTGCCCTTCAATTCTGGTAAGCTGATCAACCGTAACCTCTACCATTTACTCCTCCCCCTGGTCTTTTTTTGCGTCCTCACTTTTTTCTTCAGGCTTTTCTTCAGGCTTTTTTCCCTCTTCTTCAGGCTTTTCTTCAGGCTTTTCTTCAGGCTTTTTTCCCTCTTCTTCAGGCTTTTCTTTTACGGCAATTCTCCGGACGGCATGGGCGCCTGCTGCAAGCAGGGAGGCTCCGAGGGCAACTTTTGCGACGGTATCAATATTGGTGCCTGCAATTCCCACGTCTTCAATTTCCTGGAAGAAGGGGCGTGAATTGTCAGGAAAACCCGGAGATACACAGGAAATGCAGGGAGATCCTGACTGAGGGCAGAGGCTGTGATAACCATTCCAGCGGCGGATAGCACAGTCTGCATGAGTATATGGAGCCTTGCACCCCAGTTTCCAGAGACACTTTGGGCCGCTGACCATAGTGTCAAACTCCCCCCTGTCATAGTAGCCTCTCCTCGGGCAGTTGTCGTGGATGACGTGGTCCGGAGGGAAAAAGACCTTCGGGCGCAGCCATTTGTCAAGCACGTAGGGGAGATCGTCAGGGACCTTGATCTTCCCGAGCACAACTGCGGCAAGAGTTAGAAGCATCCAGTCCGGATGGGGAGGACAGCCATTAATATTGATTACCGGTTTGTCAAGCCCGTATTCCGTGAGGATTCCCCTGTCCCGGTCCTCCATGGTAAAGGCAACCCCCCGGAAGTCCATAAGGTCCCGGATCTCGCTGTCTGCGGAGTTAACTCCACCATTGGTTGCACACTGCCCCACAGCCACGATAAAAGCAGCATTTTCCGCAGCCTTCTGGAAAATCTCCTTGTAGGTCTTTCCCCCCAGGAAGCAGTACTTGCCAGTGCCTTTCGGCCCGTTAGCAATCGCCCCTTCGGCAACAAGGATGTACCCTTTTTCCGAAATCACTTCTTCAAAAAGGATCTCTGAATTGAGTTCAGAAGTGCCTTCCATTTTTCCGTCCACGTAAATACCCTGCTGCCCGAGCAGGACTTCATGGTACGCAAGCCTGAGGTTAAGTCGAGAGAAGGCCTGAAGCACATCAGGCTCACCCCCGTTCAACAGAGAGATGGAACAGCCGGTACACTCCCCCCCGTGGACCCAGACAATCCTGGTCTCCGCAAATTCCAGAGCCTGTACAATGTCTCCTCGATAGGTTTGCAAAAACAAAGAAGCCCCAAGAGCCCCAACGGCTTTGAGAAATGTACGCCGATCCATCTTCATGAAATCCAGATTCTTGAATCTATCAAGATTCCCTTCCCCAATCATTCCACACCTCATGTAGAAATAGAATAACTTAGTGCAAAAGATAGTAGATAATATATCATTAATAGTAGACCCAATTGATAAAAAAGTAACTCAAAAAATAAGATTATCCGAAAAAACTACATGTGAGAAGTGAAATAAGAAAAGGAGAAAAGAAATAGGAAAGGTACTGAGGAAAAAGAAAACAGAAAATAGGATAAAAAGGAAGAAGAATAAAAAATTCAGATAAACTCAGAGATTTCTTCCCTTATCAGCTTTATTGCTTCATCTACAGCCTTAAGGATTTCAGGACTGATATCCCGGGAAAATTCAGTAGCTAATTCTCCAATTTCGATTCCTATAACCACAATTTCCGGAAGGGACTGGACATGCTCTCCAATTCTCAACACGTCGGTAATTGTGAGATCGTGCACAGAGACCAGAGTATGCGTATCAGTGCCTTTTACCAGATCCCTGCCTTCAATGCGAAGCACCGAACCTGCCCGACTGCCTGTCAGGACTGCATCGACGATTATGACTTTTTTCGCACCTTCAAGCAGGTTCAGGAGGTCAAGCCCGCAGACCCCGGCATCCAATATGTCGAGGCCTTCAAGCCCTTCAAGCTCTGTGTTTTTAAGGGCTTCAATGACTTTCAAACCGATGCCATCATCACCCATTAGAGGGCTTCCGCAGCCCAGGACCCGGACAGGAGCATGTAATATAGACATATTTTCACGTTACAAAGTTAAACATCTGTTTTTCATTCATAAAATCTCAGCCAAAAACCCGTTAAATCTTTAGATTTAGCGGGTAGTTGACTTTTTTCTAGCAGCTTTACATGCGTATAGTAAATCTTTCCCGGACTTTGGAATTCCCTGAACATTAATCCTTTACGACTTCAGAAGGCGTATCGGACGATTCGTGCCAGATCTCACCGTCAGAAAGTTGTTTTTGTTTGGGTTTAACGATTTCTGCGTAGCGGGAATCTGAAAGATCCTCTTTTCCGGACCAGAAGATTGCCTTGTGGTACTTCCAGACATGCGGGTTAAACTCAAGGATACCCACGTGGACAACCAGTTCAAAGACAAAAAAATAAGTCATGACCAGGTGGAGAGCCCTGTAAAACTGCAGGGAAGACATGTTGAAAGCAGGTGAAACCAGGTTTCCTGCCGAAAGGATCCACGAACCTATAGGGAGTCCGAAGAGTGCCCAGTCAAGCCTGTAAATGACAATGCCTGAGACAGCGATCACGAAGATAGCAGTGCCTTCGATTACAATAAGGATCTTCATTAAGGGGTGGAGTTTAGTCTTATAGTGTCCCGACACCTCATCATAAATGGTGAATGGGGGGTACTCACCCTTACCGAAGAAATTAAGAATTATTGCATTCAGGCGCTTTGCATCTTCAGGACCAAAAACATAATGGTCCATGAAATGTGCAATTTTTTCCTGGATCCCACCTTCGCTTGCAGAGAAGATGTTGTACGGAATAAGGATCCAGTTCACTGCAAGCAGAGCAGGAACTGCGATCATGTGAAGGGCGCGGGCATTGTGGAAACTCATAAAGTCCCAGCCTGCGTATATTTTAAACCCGGTAATGATGAGCACAATCATTGCCACAGCATGGATGGTATGTGCCGTCCTGTCAAGGACGGTATAACGCTCAACAACCATCGGGTTGTCTTTGGGTTTCATTTATGGGTCATCCCCTTTATACAATTCTTAAAGTACGTGGAGCGTTTTTCCCGGTGAGGTCAATGGTATGGACTGCGCATGAAACACAAGGGTCATAGGACCTACCGATATGAAGGATGTTAACCGGATTGGTGTAATTGACACCAAGAGCATTGTCTACGGCATTGATCTTTGCCCCTATGAGGGACTGCTCAAGAGGCCCGGGTACGCCGGCGCTATCTCTCGGGGAAAGGTTCCATGTACTTGGAACCACGGGCTGGTAGTTGATAACCTTTGATTTGCTGTCGGTGGAGACCCAGTGCCCAAGAGCGCCGCGAGGAGCTTCCCAGAGACCCATACCTTCCGAACTCTTTGCCATTGAAAGGTCGGTATCAACAGCAATCTTGCCGTTAGGGTCGTAATCTACAGTTACCCACTTAAGGAGCTCGTTTGCGATAATGGCTGTTTCCTGGATACGAGCCATCATTCTTGTGTAGACGTTAGCTGCAGAGTAACCGTTCTCGTTAAAGGCCAGAGCAAGTCCGGTCACAAGCGGCTCTTTAGCTGCAAGCATACGTGCAAGAGGGCCGACCTCACAGGGAGTTCCGTCATATCTCGGAGCCTTGTTCCAGGTGTACCTGCTCTCAGAACCCTGATCAAAACGGATTGTTTCAGGATCAGTAAACGGATTTGTTTCACCTTTGGAGGGGTGGAGATCATCTGAGCCTTCATAAAAGGCGTGAGCAACGCTTTCGGTAATCTTGCTTGCATCAAAATTTTGATATTCGAGGCTTCCGGTCACAATACCTGAAGTCAAGAAGCGGTCTCCTGAGGGGCTATTCGGATCGTACCCGTCCCCATTCTCAGTATTGTAGAATCCACCATATGAAAGGAAGGCGATCTTTGAGGAGTCGCTGTATCCGCCGAGGTTATCATGTTTAAGGCTTGCAGGAAGACCTAGCAGGGTTTCCCCCACAAGTTCTGAACCAAAAGCTGCATAGAACTCCGCATCTCCCCAGCCGGCTTCCCTGGAAAAGTCATTTGAGTTTACTGATTTATCAACAAGGCCTTTGAGATGTTCAACCACGAAGCTTACGGCTTTCTGAGGGGAGCTTGCCTTGTAGGTGTTTTCAATCCAGGTCTCGAAGGGAACCTTCAGGGTGTAGTTTGAGACAAAGTCCATGACCTGAAGGTAGTAAGAGGAAAGCTTGCCAATATCTGCCACGTTCGGCTTGTAGGTATATCCACCCGGATAGGATGTGACCTGGTGGGGCATTTTTCCGCCAATAACTGCAATTGCTTCCTGAAGGCGTTTCTTTTCAGGAATCGCTGCAAGGTAGGAGGACCCTACAGGCATTGATTGTCCATCAATCTTGTAGCTGATAGGGGCAAACCTGCCGACCATTTCCTTCCAGACTGCGTTTCCGGTTTCCCCAAGAGGGGTAAGAACATCACGATATGCAGGGTTTGCAAGGTCCGGACCCCAGAGTATGTATATATGGGTTGCATGGCTCGCAATAAAGTTTAGAGCCTGGTTAATGTTCCTTGCTACAAGTGCATCTTTTGGAATAGAATCAGCCACACCGAAGAGCTGGTCAAGGGCATTAGCAGCTGCAAGGGAGTGGGAAGTAGGACATACCCCGCAGATTCTCTGGATAAGAAGGGCTGCATCCCTTGGATCTTGATTCTGCAATATTCTTTCAAAGCCTCTGAACATGAGACAGGAGCTCTGAGCATCAGTTATGACGCCCTCAGCATTTACTTCGGTGGACAGGCGAAGGTGACCTTCAATCCTTGTTAAGGGGTCAACTGTAACGTTTACCATTTTTTATTCACTCTCCTTTCATTCTCCGAACAGCATGCACTCCTGCAAGTACGGTAGCAGCCCCAACTGCAGCTTTGGATAATGTGTCAATATTTGCCCCAAGAAGTACGCCCTTGTCTTCAGCTTCAACATAAAAAGGTCTTGCTGAGTCAGGGAAACCGGGTTCAACGCAGGCAATACAGGGGGAACCTGCCTGAGTACACATACTCACGGAACCATTCCAGCGGCGAATAGCACAGTCTGCGTGAGAGTAAGGAGCTTTACAGCCTAATTTCCAGAGGCATTTTTCTCCGCCAATCTGATCATCGAACTCTCCACGGTCATAGTACCCGCGGCGAGGGCAGTTTTCATGCACTGTGTGATCTGAAGGGAAAAAGACCGTGGGCCTTCCGTACTGGTCAAGGATGGTATCCAGGTCGTCGGGGATCTTAATCTTGCCAAGGATTACCGCACCTATGGTAAGGAGAATCCAATCAGGGTGTGCAGGACATCCAGGGATGTTAATTACTGGTTTGTGGATACCAAGCTCTGTGAGCATGCCTTTTGAACTTTTTTCCTTTGTGAAAGCCACTCCCCTGTAATCCGTAACCTCGGCAATAGCGCTGTCTGCACAGGTGATTCCCCCATACGTGGCACAGGTCCCAACTGCCAGGATAGCATTGGCACGTGCTGCAGCTTTTCCAAAGAGCTCTTTGAAAGTCCTGTTCCCGATAACACAGTAGCGCCCTGAGCCGTCAGGCCCATTTGCAATTGCGCCCTCCACGACAAGGATATAATTGCCTTCTTCGATAAGTTCGTCAACGAGAAGCTCGGAGTTCAGTTCAGAAGTGTTTACAGGCTCACCATCGACAAATAACCCCTGCTGGGCAAGAAGCGTTTCATGGTAAGCAAGGTTGACATTGAGCTTGCTGATTGCCTGAAGAATATCAGGGTTGCCTCCGTTTAAAATAGATTCGGTGCAACCGGTGCACTCAGCCCCATGAAGCCAGAGAATCTTTGTCTCCGCAAACTCAAGTGCACTTGCGATCTCTGTTTTATAGGTTCCAAGAAATGTAGTTGCGCCAAGCACGCCTACAGCCTTCATGAAAGTACGCCGGTCTAGTT
>JBFHIK010000139.1:0-6895 GCA_041596555.1 Methanosarcina sp. | reverse complement strand
GCATGAAATGCTCATAACCTGCTTTTTCTGCAGCCTCAAAGTCCCACTCTATCTTTTCGATCTTCTTTTCTGTGAGATTTCCTTCCCTGTCAAATATCTCCACGCTTGTTGGGGTCAGTACTGCTGTCTCAAGGTCGTTTACAAAGATAACATCCCTGGTATAGTTCAGAAAAGCAGTTACATCAGATCCAGCAAAATTTTCCCCTTTCCCAAGCCCTATGACGAGAGGGCTGTCCTTGCGGGCAAGCACGAGTTTTCCGGGTTCGTCAGCAGAGAGGATTCCAAGAGCATAGGACCCTTCAATCTCTTTTAAGGCCTCTCTGAGTCCCACAAGAAGTTCGCATTGAGCTTCTTTTCCATCCGGTTTCCCATAAATGTGTTTGTGCAGAAGATGTGCGACCACTTCGGTATCGGTTTCGGATTTGAACTCGTAACCCTCTCCAATAAGCCTCTCTTTCAATGACATGTAATTTTCGATAATCCCATTATGCACTATCGATATTTTTTCAGGGGATCTCCCCGAGTTATGAGGGTGGGCATTTACCGTATTTGGACGTCCGTGGGTTGCCCAGCGGGTGTGTCCTATTCCGACAGCTCCTCCGAGGTTCTTCGGGAGTTCGGATTCGAGATTTACAATTTTTCCTACTGCCTTATAAGTCTCAATTCCACTGCCAAGAACGGTAACCCCTGCGGAGTCATATCCCCTATATTCAAGTTTTTTAAGAGATTCTATAATAACTGGTGCAGCAGCACGTTGCCCTGCATATCCGACAATTCCACACATTTTTATATCTCCTTCTTAAGAGCTCAGAGTACCACCGAATCACGGGGAAGGTCTCTGTAAATGGTGTTTCCAGACTCTACCTGACAGTTGACAGCAATCATTACTCCGGCTTTCACGAGTACCCTGCCTCCTATCCGGTTATCGTCCCCAATTATAGTTCCGAGCTTTGGGGCTTTGTGGATCCTGCAGTTCATGTTTATTTCAAGGTTTTCTTTTTCCTCTGCAGTAAAACCCGGGCCAAGGGTATTGTTGCTTCCAATTATGCAATTAGAAATCTGCCCGTGGGAAGAAATCCTGGAGTCATTCATTATGATGCTGTTCTGGATTTCGGTAAAGGACCTTACGGACACATTGTCTCCTATTGTAGTGGAGGGCAGAATTACTACATTAGGTCCTATATCACAGTTTTCCCCTATTACCACCGGACCTACAATATAGGTTCCTGCACGGATTCTTGTGTTTTTCCCGATTGCAACTTTCCCGCGAATTATTACTCCTTCTTCAAGTTCTCCTTCTTGCTTCAGGTTTCTGGAGGAGTTTAATACAATTGAGTTTGCTTTCAGGAGATCCCAGGCATGGACTGCATCCAGCCACTTGGATTCAGTTGAGATTGGAGTGACTACTTTTCCTTCGTCAATCATAAGCTGTAGGGTATCGGTTATCGCATATTCTCCGTTTTCGGATATAGGAGTTTTTTCAATGGTTTCAAAGACTTGCGGCGTAAAAATGTAAATTCCCGTGTTCACAATATGGCTCAAATCTCCGGGTCTTTTTTCCAGAATTTGAGTAACTCTTTTCTTTTCTTTCAGTACCACTCCATAACCTGTTGTGTTCTCCATTCTTACGGTTAAAAGGCTTGCATCTCCTTCATAGTTGTTAAGAAGATCGGCTATGGTTTTTGGCTCTACCAGGTTGTCCCCATTCAGGACAAGGAATTCGGAATCCCCGGGACTTATTAGTTTTTTTGCCTGCTCAATCGCATGTGCTGTCCCGAGCTGGGCTTTTTGCTCAACATATTTTATATTGACCCCGAAATTCAGCCCGTCTTCAAAATAGTTCATTATGCGTTCTTTTTCATACCCGACAACCAGGATGATCTCATTGATTCCATTTGTTTCAAGTGAAGATATGACATGTTCCAGAATAGGCCTGTTGGCTACAGGAAGCATTACTTTGGAACGGGTAAGAGTAAGAGGTCTGCAGCGCAGTCCTTCTCCTGCTGCGAGGATAATAGCTTTCATAGAGTTAAAGAACCTTTTTTTAGAATTTATACATTGCCTTCAAAAGAGACCTCACGAATATATAAAAACAATTCTATAAAAAAAGAAGAGTCTCAAACATCCTCTAAAATATTCTAGTGAATGTAAGGTCTATAATAAGAGAAAAATATATATATTAAGAAAAAAAACTTGAATTTGGGGAATGAAGAAGTTTTAACTTTTTACAAGTTGAGATGCAGGTTTATCCGTAGAGGATAAAAAGCCCTGCCACATAAACCAGATATGCTCCGAGAATTACGCCTCCTTCCCACCTTTCAAGTTTTTTCCCGGTGATCCCGAAGACTATAAGGGCGAGAGATATCAGAAACATAAATGGAAAATCGTATCCTGCAAGCTGTTCCGAAACCGGAAGAATGCGAATCTGGGATGATGCCCCGAGGATCATGGCAATATCCATTGTGTTTGCCCCGAGGATATTTCCTATGGAGAGGTCCTGGTGCCCTTTCTTGAGGGAGGCAATTGCAGTTGCAAGTTCAGGAAGGGATGTTCCTATGGCAACCGCCGTGAGGGCTATTATTACTTCAGGGATGCCCATCCATTCGGCTATTTTTATCCCCGAATCAACCAGGATCCTGCTTCCTATAACTACGGAAAGGGAGCCGATGACAAAATAAACTATATCTTTCCGGATATCTTTGATTTTCAGTTTTTCTCTGCCGGTTTTATTATCCCCGAACAATACGCGCTGGGTCTTTGAAGCGTGGAAAAGGAAAGCACAAAAAACAAGCAGAAGTATAAGTCCATCAAGCCGGTTAACACTTCCGTCTCGACTGAGTATGATAAGGACAATTCCTGAAAGGAGCATAAGCCCACTTTTAATGGGAAACGTATCATCCTTCATAGGGATTGCTTTTACAGCTATAATTGAACCCAGTACAAGCCCGGTGTTGCATATGACCGAACCCACTGCATTTCCTATTGTTACGTCTGTATGCCCGAGATAAGCTGCTGTTGCAGAAACTGCAAACTCCGGAGCTGTTGTTGCAAAACTCACAATCGTAGCTCCTATAAGCATTTTCGGGATTCCACTTTTGTTTGATATTGCAATCGCAGCTTCAATGAACCAGTCCGAACCCTTGCTTATCATAGCAAGGCTGAGCAGAAAAAGAAAGATCAAAAGCAAATCCATGATGCCCTTTAAAGAAGACAACGAATATAACTCATACGCTCTTTTTTTGCAATACTTTTTTACTTTTTTGATCCTCCTAAGTTATAACTACCATTGACAGTAAATTTACAAAATAAATCCGTTTATTTCTTAAAATGAATAATTTCTTAAAGTGGATAAGGGTGCCTAACAAATTGTAGGGTTTTGAGGGGGAACTGAAATGAAATTTCGTTTTATTACGGTCTTGCTGCTCGTAGCCTCGCTTCTGGCCAGCGGCTGCACGGAAAACAGTTCGAATGAAGGGAATGGTACACAACCTGCCGAAAAAATTGTAATTGGGACAAAGCTTTTCCAGGAATCCTATATTACTGCTGAGATGGTCTCGCTTTTGCTCGAAGAGCAGGGTTATGAAACCGAGGTCAAAAAAAATCTAGGGGGCACGCTTGTTAATTATGAGGCTCTGAAGAAAGGGGATATCCAGTCCTATACCGAATATACAGGGACAATTTATAGCCAGATTCTAAAAAAATCGCCTCTTGAGGAATGGGATCCAGCAGTAGTATATGAGGAGTCCGAACAGGGCATGCTTGAAAGTGATGGGGTAGTTATTGCAGCCCGTCTGGGGTTTGAGGATGCCTATGCTATAGCTGTTGACAGGGAATGGGCTGAAAGCCGGAATGTGTCCACAATTAGCGACCTTGAACCGTATGCCTCGGAAATGTCAATAGGTACGGACCCGGAATTTGCCACAAGGGAAGACGGGCTTCCGCAGGTTGCCCGTATTTACGGGTTCTCATTCAAAAACTACAATTCAATGGCTCCGGGTATCATGTATGAGGCCATAAAGAACGATGAAGTCGATGCCATAAGTGCATATACCACGGATACCCGAAACGACGTCTACGGGCTAAAAGTGCTTGAAGATGATAAGGATGCCCTTCCTCCTTATGACGCAGTGATTCTTGTTACTGAGACCTTTTCACAGGAAAACCCTGGTGCAATGGAGGCAATTGCACAGCTTAATGGCAGAATTGACCAGGACACTATGAGAAGACTTAATGGAGAATATGATGTCGAGGGTAGGGAAGCGAGAGATATTGCCAGGGACTTCCTGAAAGAGGAAGGTTTGATTTCTGCCTGAATATGGTTGCCCATGACAATCAAAAAGCTTTTTGACCGGGTAGATTCAGTCCGGCTTGAAAATATTACTAAAAAGTACGGGGAGCAATTTGCCGTTAAAAACCTGAATCTGGAGATTCAGGGCGGAGAACTCCTTATCCTTATAGGGAGAAGCGGCTCGGGGAAGACCACTGCTCTGCGGACTATAAATCGCCTGATTGATCCTGATTCGGGCACAGTGTCCATAAACGGGGCTGATGTAAAGGAGTTTGATCCTGTCCGCCTCAGGCGGAATATTGGCTACGTGATCCAGAATATCGGGCTGCTCCCTCACCTCCGTATTTCGGAAAATGTCGGACTGCTCCTTAAACTTGAGGGCTGGAACGAAGAGGAAATCAGGAAAAGGGTGAGGGATCTGCTAACCCTTGTCTCTCTCCCTCCAGAGCGTTTTATGGACCGTTACCCTCATGAACTGAGCGGAGGTCAGCAGCAGAGGGTCGGGCTTGCCAGAGCAATGGCTCTTGACCCACCTCTTTTCCTTATGGATGAACCCTTTGGGGCGCTTGACCCTCTCCTTCGGACTCAGCTGCAGGACGAGTTTTTCAAGATTAAAAAAGAGCTTGGAAGAACCATTGTTTTCATTACGCATGACATCAATGAAGCTTTCCGACTTGGGGACCGGGTTGCAATTATGAACAATGCTGAACTCGTCCAGGTCGGAACCCCTGAAGAGTTAATTTTCTCGCCAGTCAGTGACCTTGTTTCCGAGATTGTGGACTCAAAAAGGAAGTACAGGCACATCGATACCCTGAAGGTCGGAGATATGATGCAGCCTCTTGCCAGAGAGGACACTCTGGACCCTGGCATGTCCGCAGAAATCGCCCTTGACCTGATGGTAAGGAAAGGGCTTGAGTTTGCTTTTGTAATGGGAAAATCCGAAGTTTCAGGGCGTGTCTGCTTAAACGATGTACTGAAAGCCAGAACCAGAGGAATAGAACTTAAAGAAGTCACCAGGGCCCTGCCCCTTTTCTCCTCTGACACCACACTTATTGAAGCCCTTGCAAAGCTCAAGTCAGAGGGTGAATCTATGGGGCTCGTACTCGAAGATAACGAACCTGCCGGAGTCCTGTTTTCCGACAGGGTTCTCCAGAACCTGATTTAAGTTTTCATTAGTTTACATCAAGCCTGGTCCGGAATCCGTTCAGGTTTAGCGAAAGGTGATCGTCTGATAATTGAGAGTCTTAATGAACTCACTGTAGAAATTCTAAGAGTCTGGAACACTCAGCTGCTCTCTCTGCGCACATTTGAGCACCTCTACATGTTTTTAGTTGCTCTCTTATTTTCTATTCTTATAGGTGTGTTTATCGGAATCTTTACCTACCGGAACCAGAAATTTGCAGCTCCTGTCCTGAATGGCTTAAACGTAGTAGAATCAGTTCCCGATGTGGCTCTGCTGGTCCTTCTGCTTCCCATATTCGGGATAGGCACAGAGCCAACAATCGTAGCTTCTATCCTTTATTCCCTCCTTCCGATTGCCAGAAATACCTACACTGGCCTTTCAAACGTGCCGAGGGTATACATAGAGATTGCCGAAGCACTGGGCCTGACACAGCGAGAAGTTCTCTTTCAGGTTCGTTTTCCCCTGTCCCTTCCCCTGATCGCAGGAGGCATCAGGATTGCAGTAGTGTTTACAATGGGAGTCGTAACCCTCGGGGGGCTGATCGCCGCTGGAGGGCTTGGGGCAGCTCTTCAGAACGGGATTCAGCTCTATGATATGGGCACGATTCTTGTCACCGGAGCCTGGGTAGGGTTACTTGCTGTGCTCCTGGATGGAATTGCAGGTATAATAGAAAGCACTCTTAAAGCGAGGTATGGGACATGGTAATAACTGTGGAAATCCTGGAGGCTACGCTTGAGCACCTTTTTCTTGCTTATACCGCTCTACTTATCGGGGCTCTTGTTTCCATCCCTCTGATACTTCTTTCCCTGTACAATGCAAAGCTGGCCTCACTTATCATGAGGTTTTCCAACCTTGTTCAGGCAGTCCCCAGTTTTGCTGTTGTGGCTGTGGTTGTGCCCCTGATAGGAATTGGCTTTACACCCGCGGTTATAGCCATAATGTTGAGGGTACTGCTTCCGCTTATTAAAAACACTTATATAGGACTTTTTAATGTGGACCCTTCGCTGATCGAGTCCGCAAAAGGAATTGGATTGACAGAATTTCAGGTTATCAGGTATGTGAGGCTCCCGAATGCATACCCTGCCATATTTGCCGGAATAAAGTTTGCCGCCATCCTCGCCAACAGCATTGCAGTCCTGACGGCTCTTATAGGGGGAGGAGGCCTGGGGTCTATGATTTTTGAAGGACTTACAAATTTCAATACTGCTAAAATTCTGGCAGGAACCCTGCCGGTCATAGCCATAGCTCTTTTCCTGGATTTTTCTTTTTCGAAAATAGAACACTGGCTTACTCCGGAGTACCTTCAAAAGTAAGAAACTGTTCTTTATTTGGGAATTACCTCTCTCATTTATATATGATGAGAGCAATCGTGCAGAATGTTGCCAGAGGGTTGAAATTACAGACCCAATTTGTATAAAGTATAT
>JBFHIK010000138.1:0-6925 GCA_041596555.1 Methanosarcina sp. | reverse complement strand
GGGTGGGCGCCTTTCCCAATAAGGTCCTTTTCTCCAAGCCGGATATACTGCCACTCGATGAACTTTTTGTAGGTAGGGTCAGTTGTTGTGAATTTGCGCCTCCAGTCAATGGAGTACCCGATCATGCGCATGGCTTTCTCGGCTTCATGCTTGAAATATTCAACAATTTTTTCCGGGGTATCGAGGGTCGGCAGGATATCTCCGGGAATCCCGTGGAGGCGTTCGTAAACGTCCATGGTCTGAGGGTCCCGGCTTGCAATCAGCTCAGCAAGCCCCACAATGGGTGTGCCTGTTACGTGGAAGCCCATCGGGTAAAGCACATTGTATCCGAGCATCCTTTTGTGCCTTGCAACAACATCCCCTATCGTAAAGGTCCTGGTGTGTCCTGCGTGCAGGTTCCCGTTCAGGTAAGGGTAGGGAATTGTTATGAAGAACTTCTCCCGCTTATCCGGATCAGCCTGGAAAATCCGGCTCTCAGTCCATTTTTTCTGCCATTTAGTTTCGATCTCATGAGGTTTATAGTCCTGCTCCATTCGTGTTCACGCCCACTGATGAGTATGATAAAAGAATTTGAAAACAATCCTGAGGATATGAATAATAATCCTGAGGATATGTATAATAACAGTAAACAGTTTCAAGAAGCCAATTCGTGGCTTCAAGAATCCTGAATTGATTAAAGGATACCGGAACCCTCTTAGCTCACCAATCACCCGATATAAATATTTCAACTGATTGCGGTTCCGGCATGTAAATATTTATCTTCCGACTTCTCTTTAATCGAATTCGCAAACCAGAATGTCTGATAATCGAATTCGCAAATCAGATCTGTTTTTCGGTTTTATTTAGCCTTTCCGAAGACTGCTTCCCGGATGGATTCGATATTTGCATCCACTACAATTGGCTCTTCGCAGATATCAATTACAGTTTGAGGGTCTTTAAGGAGATGCCCTGTAGTAATGCAGACAACGGTTTCGTCTCTGCCAATGACACCCATATCAACAAGTTTCTTAAGCCCTGCTACAGAGGCTGCACTTGCAGGTTCGACACCTATGCCTTCAAGCCTTGCCAGGTCCTTCTGGGCTGCAAGGATCTCTTCATCAGTAACAGACTCTGCAGTCCCGCCGGATTGCCGGATAGCGCTGAGGGCTTTTGTAGCGTTTACAGGGTTTCCAATCCTGATTGCAGTTGCAACTGTCTCAGGGTGCTCTTCCGGAGTGATTGCCGGAGCCCCGCTTTTGATGGCTTTTACTATGGGGCAGGAGCCTTCTGCCTGGATTCCGGTCATCTTCGGGAGAGAATCCGTTATCTCGAGCAGCTTAAACTCCCTGAAGCCTTTGTAAATTGCAGTAATATTTCCTGCGTTTCCTACGGGCAGGACGATTCTGTCAGGAACTTTGAAGCCGAGCTGGTCTGCAATCTCAAAGCCGATGGTTTTCTGGCCTTCCAGCCTGTACGGGTTGATGGAGTTTAAAAGGTAGATCTTTTCCTGGGAACAGAGCGTGCGCACAAGAGCAAGGGCATCGTCAAAGTTTCCGCGGATGCTGAGGACCTTTGCCCCATGCATGAGGGCCTGGGCTACTTTTCCAAGGGCCACTTTCCCTGCAGGGAGCAGGACTACAACAGGGATTCCAGCTTTTGCCCCGTAGATTGCAAGAGCAGCAGAGGTGTTCCCTGTTGACGCGCAGGCAACGGTCTTCATCCCGAGCTCAAGCGCTTTTGTAACTCCCACGGTCATCCCCCTGTCCTTGAAGGAACCGGTGGGGTTCATGCCCTCGTGTTTTACATAGAGTTCTTTAACCCCTATTTTCTCGGCAAGCCGGTCGCATTTGTATAAAGGAGTCCCGCCTTCCTGGATAGTCACAGGCTCACTGTCGATCGGGAGGAGTTTGGCGTACTTCCAGACCGAAGGGCATTCGGTCTTCAGTTTTTCCATGTCAATTTTAATTGAGGAATAGTCATAAATAACATCAAGCAGCCCGTCACATTTGCTGCAGGTATAGATCACTTCATCTTTGGAATACTCTGCACCACATTCGATACATTTCAAATGATACATTAAATTGCTCCTGTGTCTGATTATTTAAAATTATTCGGATACCGGGTTTCAAGTAGTACCCAATTTCATGTTTTAGTATTTATTACACGATTTCATGTTTTAGTATTATTACACGATTTCATGTTAGTTTATAAATACAACCCGGAGTTCAGGTCAGCGTAATCTGGATTTCGGATTAGTATAATATTGGAGTTTAATAATATTTTGTATCCTTAACACTTTACTTGCTTTTAAATTATACTATTTTTAGAATTATACTATATTCAGGATTTATAAGGGCTCCGGAACAGCTGTCTTCAATAAAGAATACTCGTCCCCATGGAAATTCAGCAACCCTGTGAGGTACTGAAGAGGAATTATTGAAGAGGACTTATATATCTATAGTTGTTTTGTTAGACAGAATTCGGAACCGAAAAGACAGTGAAAGTGAAAGGCGTTAAAAGAGGAAGGGAGTTTTGGAATCCTGCAGGATCGGGTTTTTCAGCCCATTTTCAATCCAGCTTGTATTCCGAAACTTCCTTGCTGAGGAAATAGCCAAGAACCGTTCTTATAAACACGACCGTACCCAGCAGGAGCAGTTCTTCCTGAGAGGCATTCCTTACGGTTTCCAGGATGTCGGCTGCAATAAAAAACTCAAGCCCGAAGACAATTTTGTTTGTAAGTTCTTTTCTTACCTGCTGGTAGTGGTAAGGTTTTTTCAAAATTTCAAGCAGGATAATCTCTGAAATTGCCCTGAGCCCTCCGTATATTATGAGAAGAGAGCCCACAATATTGAACAGAGCAGAGAATGCGTCCAGAAATAAGCCTTCAAAATATTCGAATGTCCTTTTACCAGCCCCTCAAAAACCAGATCTTGAAATCCGGCACAAAAACTCCCGAAAAACAATTATAACATTTCATTTCTCAACATTTCATTTCTCAACAATTCATTTCTCAGGAATAAATATTCTTCCTGCATCTGCCCTTCAAATACGATTAAAGAATAGTGCAAAAAAGCAGCATCCGGAAGGGAAAATTATTTTTGGTTCCTTCCGGGCCGGATTATTTTATCAGGATTTGAGGGATGGGGTTTTCCGGACAGGCTGCTTCTCCTGAGATTTTATTTTCCTGAAATTTTACTTTTCTGAGATTTTACTTTTCTGAGATTTTACTTTCCGAAGATAGTAATTTCCGAGAATTTTATTTCTGTACAGGTTTTTCCGACTGCAGAGCCTTAATTTCCCCATGTTCTATACTGTATGTTTTGACAGCTTTCGGGGCTCCAAGAAGGAGTTTTCGGGTCCTGTTATAGACGCTCGGGAATTTCTGGGAATCCAGTTCGGAAAGGAGGTCTGCCAGGATCTTTACCAGTGGGATATGGTACTTTGATTCCATCTGGTCTATGTTTGCAAAGGCATTGAGCATATTGACAGTACTGTACTCGTTTACATGAGCCAGCTTTTTCAGGATTTCTGCAAAGAGAATCCTGCCTTCTGCGGTCTGGAGGGATTTTTTGCGGTTGCGGGCAAAGCTTCCGTAAAGGGCACGCTGGTCGTTTGTCTGTTCGATCCTGAAGGAGGCTGACCTTTCCATTTCCCTTACCAGTTCGACTGCATCCACACTGCTGTTATTTCCTATTACTGCAAGGAAGGCTTCCCAGGCAATAAGGTTCTGCTTTGATTCCGCTTCAAAGGCTCTCAGGACTTCAATCTTGTCAGGAGCCGAACTGTTAAGGTATGCGGCAAATGCGCTCAATCGGTCTGTTGCACAGGTTGCGGTTTCAAACTGCTGTTTTATCAGGGCATGGATGTCAGGGGTATCGAGGGTTGCAAGGACTCCGAGACAGAGATTTTTAGCCTGCCTGCCCTTGATCACCCTTGCTGCTTCTTCAAGAGATGAGTCCTTTGGAGCCGAAGCATTTTCAAAGAAGTTGTAGGCAGAAATAAGGGAATTCCTGTATTTCCAGGCAACTGCATTCAGGAGCTTCTGCTTTACGTCATAAAGAGCCTGATAGTGGTGGGCAAATTCTTCGTCTTCTACGGACTCAAAGATAATCAGGAACTGCCCTCCTGCCCTTTCAAGAAGCTGCCGGTCATTAAAGAGCCTGTAGTAGAGCTCTATAAAGTCTTCAGAGGGGACTGAACCCGGAACTTTAAGGAGCCTCAGCTTTTCCCGGTCCAGAAGGGTATAGAAGGCTGTAAACCTGCCTGTGATGTCGCTGTCTTTCTTTACCTGCAGCAGGAGCTCTTCCTGGCTTGCCCTGTAAATGAGTTTCCCGTAGAAGGAGTATCCTCTGTTCAGGGAGAGAAAAGCAGGCAAGTCCACGTTTTCAACCGTAATTTCTGCAGTTTCCCCGCTTATTCTTTCCAGGACTTCGGCAAGGTCATTTCCGTTTTCGTCCACAAGAGCTGCCCTGAAGGGGAACTCCCAGGGTTTTCCTCCGGCAGGGACCTGCTGTTTAAGGAAGAAGGTAAACTTCCGGGAAGGCATGTCGTATTCGGCTGAGACCTCGACTACAGGGAACTTTGTCTGCTTCAGCCAGGTTTCGGCCATTTCCTTTAAAGGCTGCCCGCTTTCTTCTTCCATGGCTTCGATCCAGTCCTGTGTAGCCGCGTTTGAGTGGCTGAACTTTTTGAAGTAGCGGTCCAGGCCCCGGACAAAAGTGTCCCTGCCTATGAGGGTCTCGACCATGCGCACGTATTCAGGGGATTTGACATACGTAACGGCAGTGATGAGGTCATTTGGGTCATTAAAGCCGTCAGGGATGATTGGCATGGAAGCCGCTCCCGAGTCCAGGGCAAAAGTCCCTGAAGCCGGGGCAAGCAGGTCGAGCACCCTGCCAAGCCTCTGGTAATCTTCTCCGAAGAGGAAGGCGTGGTACTGCTCTTCCACATGCACGGTCACAGCTTCATTTAACCAGATCTCAAAGGGGCTTTTTCCCGTAACCTCGGACCCGTTCTGGTTGTGGTAATATTCGTGCACCTTGACCCTGATCATGTACTCGAAAGCCGGGTCCGTGATCTGCTGGGTAGGCATTATACGGTTTGTGGTAATTGTGGTGTTCCCAACGTTTTCCATGCCCCCGAAGTCCGAGTTTTGCATCCCGATCTCCCTGTAGACAGTTCCCGTGTATTTGTACCCTGGAGTAATGGCACTGCTGAGTTTTGCAAGCTCGCCTCTGACCTGCTGGAGCTCTTCCGGCGTAGTCCCGGACTTTGCCTCAAGTTTCATATCCTCCCGCTTGCGGACAAGCTCCCAGAGCTCTTTCCTGACAGGCAGCTTATCTTCATCAAACTGCTCAGGCCCTGTAAAGAGATAGACCCACATGACAGAATCATGCAGGATATCAAGCGCTTTTTCGGCAGCGTCTGCGTTTGAGCCGGGCGGCACAAGCAGTTCCAGCATGAAAGTATCCCCATCCGGGTATTCAAATTCCCGCTTAAAAGTCGCATAAGTCCCCACGCCGAGGAAAAAGAGATAGGTCGCCATCGGAGTAACGGAGTTTTCATAGACTATTTTGTCCCTGCCCGGCTTTACGGTGTGCCGCTCAACAACGACGTCCCCGTTTGTGATAAGGTTCGTGTACCTCGAGTCCGCAATGATGGTTGTCCTGTACGTGCATTTTGCGCACATGTCGTCTATGCAGGGCACGATCCTCTGGAACCCCCACTGCTGGCACTGTGTGATCTGTTGCGGAGGAGCCCCTGCCGGCGTTTCATCGTAATACAGCCCCTCAAGGATATTTTTGGTCGGCCTGCAAACAGTATCCGTAACAACCGCAATATCAGTATGCGGAGGAATCACGTCCATGAAATTAATTTCAAGAATCGCATCGTCCTGCCTGTATTTGTAAGAAACCTCGTACTGTATGCAGCTCACAGCCCTGACCTCAAGGTCCCTGCAGTTTAACTCCAGCTTCTCAAGAGGTGCATCCTTTGTCCTGACCCTTAAAATGGACTTCACATTAGTCCTGTCATCATAGATGTCAAACACCAGGTTCATATGTATAACATCAACAGTAAGTTCCCCGAAATCCTCAGGATAATATTTGTACAGCCTATTTTTCATAAAAATGTCACCGAGTAAATGTTATGAGTGTTATATTGTGAGAGAGAAAAGGGAGGGATGGGATTTAAAGGTGTAGTTTGGGGCGAGAGGAAGGAAATCAAAAAATAATCATATACGCACATCTCGTTCACTAATATGGCCTGTTAGAGTCTATCTACAAGTTATCCAACTAAATAGTCATAAATGTCATCTCTAACAGGTTTTTGTAAAGAATAGCCAATTTCCACGGCTTTTGCGGTTGTATTTGGCATGACAAATTCTTTTACGTGCCCAGTAGCAAACATACGGCCTAAGTAGTAGAACTCTTTTGAGATTCGGTCATCTTTATTCTTACGAACAAATAAGCACAAGTCTATACCATTTTCTCGGGCATTTAAAGCTTGCTGGACATCTTTAGAAGATATAGATCGGCGGGATTTGGAAATTGCAACAAGTGAGGATGGTGATAGGAAGCGGTCCTCGTACCTGATTGTGTCTTCAATATCATTTTCTTTATTATAGTTAATGAAAACAGGATAGGTATTAGTTGCCTGATGAAATTTGTATCCACCAATATTCTGCGGTACCTCTGCCTGAGACCAATCTAAGCATTTGCACACATCATCATATGTGTATTTTTGATAAAGCTGAAAACTTGTATCTTGGTATCTGTCACCATATAACAACCTATTTCTCTTCAATCCTAATGTTATCAAATCGAGTATCATTGCCTTGAACTTGTTATTTGTGAGAACCTCCAAAAATTCGTTGAATATCTCATATTCACCGGAGGTTTTCCTATTTACGAAAACAGCTGAACAATACTTGTCCTTTCCTGTACCT
>JBFHIK010000137.1:0-6930 GCA_041596555.1 Methanosarcina sp. | reverse complement strand
TTGAGATATTTGAGATATTTGAGATATTTGAGATTTCTTTAAATATTCTAATTTTCCTTTATATACAGGCGTTCTCTTGTATTGTAAGGCTTAAAACGATTTGAAGCTGTTCCCAGTAATGTTTCTGCTTTTCCTATCACAAAGAAACCTCCTCTGTTCAATGCCTTGTGAAAATTAAGTTGCAACTGTTCCTGAATTTCTTTTTTAAAGTATATCATAACGTTTCGGCAGATTATGAGATCAAAACGGCTTGTACTGGATTCTGATATCATATCATGCCGTTTAAAACGTATCATACTTCTTAACTGGTCAGAAACCTGGTAAGTCTCACCCTGCCTTACAAAATAGTTTTCTCTTATACTGGCGTCAACATTTTTAAGCACATTTTCACGGTAAACCCCATTTCGGGCTTTTTCCAGGCTTAAATTGTCAATATCAGTACCTATAATGCTTATTCTATACCTGTCGAAGTCTCTCCCAAGAACTCTGTGCAGCAAAACGGCAAGAGAATAAGCCTCTTCTCCTGTTGCGCAGCCTGCACTCCAGATACGGATTGATTTTACAAGCGAATCTGATCTTGATTTTATCAGAGAGGGGATGACTTCTTTTTCAATTACTCCAAAGGTTTCCGGGTTTCGGAAAAACTCACTGACGTTTATTGTAAGGGCTGCAATGAGATCCTCATATTCTACTGAGTTTTTTTTCAGCAGCTTGAGGTATTCTTCATAGCTCTCTGAATTGGTCGCTCTTACCCGGACGTTAATTCTACGCCTGAAATGGGCTTCTTTATATTGCTCACAGTTAAAACCAGTACTTTCCGTAATCACTCTTTTTAACAGTTCAAACCCAGGGTCTTCCTCGAGATTTCTGCTCGCCTTTATTTTATCTTCATTAATCTGTATCCTCTCTTTGTTTCTTTTTACTGTTTCTCTGCCTGTTTTTATCCCGTTTTTTCTTTCTTTTCTTCCTTCCTCACTTACGTTTATTCCACCTTTATTCTTTATTCACTTTCTTTTAACCTGTAATTTATTTGCTGAAGATTATTCCTTTCATTTGCTGAAGCTTATTCCTTTCATTTGCTGAAGCTTATTCCTATCATTTGCTGAAAGATTATTATCATTATTATTCCCCTGGATTAAGATTTCAGATTATGGAGTTAATAATTTCAGATTATGGAGTTAACATCAAGAATTAAAATGACACTTCCGTCTCCCATAATTGTTGCTCCTGCAAATCCCCGGGTTTTTTCCAGCAACCTACTTTTAAAATTTTTTAAAATGACTTCCTGCTTTCCAAGCAGTGCATCTACAACAAGTCCTATATATCGTCCGGCGTTTTCTACTATAACAACAACCAGGTTTTCTTCTCTCTGGATATCAGGCAATTGAAACAACTTACGCAATCTCAGGAGAGGTAGCGTTTTTTCGTTCATCACAACAACCTCTTCCCCCCCGATATGCCGGACTTCTTCTTTCCTGACTGAAATACTTTTTACTATGTTGGTGAAAGGTATTGCATATCTTTCCATTCCGACTTTTACAAGCATAGCCTGATAAAGAGCAATTGTTATGGGCAACCTCAGTTCAAACCTTGAACCAGATCCGGGTTTTGATTCTACTTTTACGGACCCTCCCAGATGTTCAATCCGGTTCTTTACAACATCCATTCCAACCCCCCTGCCTGAAAGATCGGTTATCATGCTGGAAGTACTGAGTCCCGGTGCAAAAATCAGCTGTATTGCTTCTCTTTCCGAAAGTTTTTCAGCTTCTTCTCTTGAAATGAGTCCTTTTTCCAATGCAGCTTTCCGGATTTCTTCTGTGTTTATTCCTCTTCCATCATCTTCTATTTTGATAAGAACATAATTTTGCTGTCTTGAAGCCGTAATCATTATAGTGCCGGTTTCATCTTTCCCGAACTCCACACGTTTCTCGGGAATTTCTATTCCATGGTCCACTGCGTTTCTTAACAGGTGTACCAGAGGGTCTACGATTTCTTCCATAATAGTTCGATCGAGCTTGATTTCTTTTCCCCTTATTATAAAGTTAATTTTTTTATTTTGTGCCTTTGAAAGGTCCCTTATCATTCTAGGAAAAATATTGGTTATATGATCCAGAGGAACCATTCTGATCTCTAATACTTCTTCCTGAAGCTCCCTGGTTAGTTTCTGGAAATCAGAAAGTACAAGCTCCAGATCCTTTGATTTCGATTCTCCTGTAAGCTCTTTTACCCTGCTTCTGTTGATTATGAGCTCACCAACAAGATTCATCAGTTTATCTAACTGTTCCGTGGTGATCCTTGAACTCTGTATCTTTGAATCCTGTATCTTTGAATCCTGTATCTTTGAATCCTGTATCTTTGAATCCTGTATTCTTGGGTTTTGTACATTTTTTACTTTGAAATCCGGCCCAGAGTAAGCAAAACTTTTCTTTTCTTTTAGTTCCTCATTTATACTTTCAAGTTTCTTTTCCTCTACTCTTTCCTCTACTCTTTCCTCTACTCTTTCCTCTACTCTTTCCTCTACTCTTTCCTCTACTCTTTCCTCTACTTTTTTGTCTGCAGAAAAAGAATCTGATTCATTTTTTAGAGGGATAACTTCTTCTGGGGGATTATTTATAGTCCTGAGAGTTTTCAGAACTTCTCCAGCATCAGGATAAGATTTATTACTTTCACTTCTATCTTTTTTTCTCTCTACAGTTTTACTTTCCATTTCCTTGCAGACATTTTCAACAAGCCCCTCCAGAGCGTCCAGACACTCGAAGAGGATATCAATTAAAGAAGAATCAAGGGTTAGCCTTCCCGTACGGAACCTGTCAATCAGGCTTTCCATCTCATGTGTTAGTTCGACAATCTGCTTGAACCCCATGGTTGCAGCCATGCCTTTGAAAGTATGGGCTGCACGGAACATTACATTCATCTGCTCCATATTTTCAGGGTCCTGTTCGAGCGCTAGCAGGGAATCACTTATTTCTTTAATGTTTTTTTCAGCTTCCGACCTGAAAATGCCTATATATTTTGACATATCCATGATTTTTCCCTGCTTTTTATAGTTCTGAGAGGTACCTGGATTTCCTAAATTTTTTAAAATTTCTTTCTTATCTCTTTACTCTCTTGTTGTTTTTTTCCTTTTTACTTTGTTTTTTGTCTTATTTCTACTTTTTACTTTTCCGGCTAATTTACTTTTCCGGCTAATCTTGCGGTAAATAAAAGATATTCTATCTTTAACTTCATTTTACTATTCTGATAATTTCTTCAGCCATCCTGTCCAGAGGGAGCACGAGGTCTGCCAGGTTTCTCCTTACAATCTCTCCGGGCATTCCGTATACCACACATGAACTCCGGGCTTCTGCGATTATTTTGCCTCCCATTTTTTTAATCTCTTCAGCTCCATCTGCTCCATCGCAGTTCATTCCTGTAAGGACAATGGAAATAACTCTGGGGCCGTAAACCGGTGCAACTGATCTGAAAAGGACATTTACTGAAGGTCTGGATCCCAGTTCTTTAGGGCTGCAAGATAGATGTACTACTTTTTCATGGTCGTTTACTTTATTTCGTACAATTTCCATATGATAATTACCCGGGGCTATAAGCACAGTTCCTTCTTCTACTATATCCCCTTCCTGTGCCTCTTTTACCCTGAGGGCTGACTTTTCATCAAGCCTTTTAGAAAGAGATGCTGTAAAACCCGGAGGCATATGCTGTACTATAAGAATTGCAGCTGGAATCTCAGAGGGAAGTGAGCCTATAAGTTTTTCCAGGGCCCTTGGACCTCCTGTGGACGCGCCTATCGCCAGTACATTTCTTACAGGGGCTGGATTCTCACGAAGCCCTTTCTCTTTCTTCTCCCCTTTCTTCTCCTCTTTCTTCTCCTCTTTCTTCTCCCCTTTCTTCTCCCCTTTCTTTTCCTCTTTCTTCTCCCCTTTCTTTTCCTCTTTCTTCTCCCCTTTCTTTTCCTCTTTCTTCTCCCCTTTCTCCGGATTCTCGGGTTCTAAATCTCGCATACACTCCAGGTTTTTAAGGTTAGCTTTTGAAGCTGTCCTGATTTTCCTGCAAATTTCCTCTGCCATCTCAGGCATGCTCTGACTGAGAATACCTGAGGGCTTTTCGATTACATCCACTGCTCCATACTCAAAAGCTGTAAGGGTAATTTCTTCAGCTCTTTCCCCCAGAGCTGACACTATAACTACAGGAGTCGGATATTTTTTCATGATAAGGGCAAGAGTCTTAAGACCGTCAAGAACGGGCATTATATTGTCCAGAAGTACTACATCGGGCCTAAGTTTCTTGACTTTTTCAAGACCGTCCTTTCCGTTGACTGCTGTTCCGATAACCCTGATCTTCGGGTCTTCGTTGAGAATATCGGAAAGAACCTTGCGAATTAAAGCAGAATCATCTACTATGAGTGCGCGGATAGTCATCTCAAGCACTTTTTTGTTGAATCTTTTTTAGTTAAAATTCGTTTTTATTTAACTCAAGTATTTCGATTCAGTTTTTCTCGATCCAGAACTCATTCATGAGATCCAGAAACTAACTGTTTAATGAAGTAATTGAACCCTTAGTCTTGAAATAAGATATTTAATCTAAAATCCGGAAATTTAATTCAGAATCTTAATCTAAAATCCGGAAATTTGATCCAGAATCTTAATCTAAAATCCGAAAATTTGATCCAGAATCTGACGCTTTATTTAAGGCTCTTCAGTTAATTTGGCTCAGCAATTTTTTTGATTACATCCAGCATACCATTGGACTCAAAAGGTTTTACTATGAAACCCATGGCACCTATTTTTATCGATTCCGTTATCAGAGCCTGCTGTCCAAGAGAAGAGCACATTACAACTTTTGCTTCAGGGTCTATTAAAAGAAGTTTTTTCAATGCCTCTTTCCCATCCATATTTGGCATTATTATGTCCATTAGTACGAGGTCAGGTTTTACCTCCAGGTAGGTCTGAATTGCTTCTTCCCCATCACCGACCTCAGCAACCACTTCGTGTCCATGCTTTAAAAGAATGTCTCTGATTACCATTCGCATAAATTCGGCATCGTCCACGATCATTACTCTTGCCATCTATTTACCTTCTTTTATTTTTATTATAGTAAACTCACAAATTATTACACTTTTGAACACCAATTTAATGCATCTTGCCTGGTTTGAGGAGTGTAGATTTTTACTGTGAGGACTATAAGTAAGTGATAATATCTTTGTGACAATGTCTTATGTGATGGTATTTATTCTACTGTATATTTGGAACTAACCTTTTGGGAGTGTTCTGCAGTTATCTTATCGTACAATTTCACCTTTTGATAATCAGAGTATACGTTATGTTAACGTAAGTTGTTAACATAAGTTTTGTTGCTAATGTAAGTCTTTCGTGTTACTGTGAGAAAATACATGAGAGTCCTGCTATATTAAACTTATTTAATTATCTTTAGTAATTTATGTAGCTTTCAATCTGTCTCAATTGTGGAATGTTTGCATGTTAACACAATGTTTTTAAAGGTTTGTTAAGTTTTAAAAATCCTATTTAAATTGTCAGGGTCTGCAACTGCACAGAATAACTTTGAACGGTTTGAAGGTACTTGTTTTCATACCCTACGTAGAATCAACTTTTCCTGGAAACATATCCAAATAAAAAATGGATATTTTTTTGATATTTTTATTATCTGTTTATATATTCATACAGTGGTATATATCTTAATAAATAACTTTATATTCTACAGGAATTCATATTATCTTTATTAAATCGGGGAATTTACTGCTATCTGCTATATCGTTATGTCAAGGATCAACACTGGGGACTGAATGTCTTCTTTTTGTTATTGAAATCCACTCTATTTGGTGTTAGAATTTAGTTGTAAATGTTTAAGTACCAGCATGCAAATTCCAACCGATTTGTCTTCAAATCTTACTAATTATGTCAAAAGATGTGAAATCTAAAGAAAATTTGCTTGCGATAGAAAATTTATAAGGGTAGTTAATAGGATTTTTACTAAGATGAGTAATAATAGGATTTTTACTAAGATGAGTAATAATAGGATTTTTACTAAGATGAGTAATCATAAAATATTCCATGTAATTAAGCCGTTTATTTGTTTCCTACAGTGAAATATTTCCACAAAAATAACCCCCTATAAGAACAATATCTCAGTAAAAACAGCACCTTTATAAGAAGAATCTCATTCAGAGAATTCTTCCGGCAAGCACAGGAGCTTATCAAATGCCTGAAATCCTGATCGTTGAGGATAACCTGCTTAACCTCGTTGTTGAAGCTGACCTTCTGAAATCCTGCGGATATGATCCGAAGAAGGCAAAAAATGGTTTTGAAGCGCTGGAAGTTCTCAACAATGTCAAAGTCGATCTCGTACTGATGGATATGGAACTTCCAAAAATGCATGGCCTTGAACTACTTCACCGGATAAAATGCAACCCTGATACGCGAAGCATAAAAGTGGTTGCCGTTACAGGACATTGTGATCCTGAAAGTAAACAGGAATTCCTTAAAGCCGGATGTCATGCTGTCCTTTCCAAACCCATAAATTTTGATATTTTTGGATCCCAGGTGAAAGAATTTCTTACAGTGGCGAGTTCTTCACTGTATTTTTCTGAGTAATATCTCCAGAAAGAGTATTCTTGATGAATGCTGGAACTCTGTTTCTCCTATTATTTGGGGTTCTTATTCTTTAAGAATCAGAAAATTTGTCAATTACCCCTCCCTAAAACCTTCACCTAACGGCTCAGGTTTTTGAGGAAGGGGCTTGTCTAACAAGCCCTGGTTGACCAGATCACCGATAAGGAGCACTGGAAAATCGGTAAACGATAGGAAAGAAATAGTTACCCTTGAATGCCGCCTCAGTTTAAGGCTCTAAGGATGCCGGTTAAACAGTCCTGAGAGGTAGGGACAGTGCTTGCATCGTTAAACCTTTCCATATCAGATC
>JBFHIK010000136.1:0-6960 GCA_041596555.1 Methanosarcina sp. | reverse complement strand
TACTAAAAAACTTACGTTATTTGCGTGTATAATATCATCCCAACATGAAGGAATATCTTAAAATTAGATGCTATCGGATTGATACATCTTCTTTGCTAAAAGTAGAGAATTTGGCATATATATAAAATATATATAGAAAGTGAGTATAAAAAGTTTTGGAAAAAAAATGAAATAATTTTTATTATAGATTAAATTAATTAATAATTATTTTCCCCTGTGCATGATGGGGGAGCAGAAATAAATTAATTTGCAGATACTGTTGCTGTCTTTCGTCTGATAATTTAATATTAATACGGATCTGTTTCTTAATCATCATCCTTCTTATGGTGTTTCAGGCGTTTCCGGTGGTTCCGGTTTTTACGTTGAATTTTTAATTTTATTGTACTCACAATATAATTATATCCCTTTATAATTAGTCCGCTGGTGGCATCGGATCAACTTGTTGACCTATTCCGGAGCCCGGAGAAGGGAATTTTTCGTATTTCACTCCCTGCACCGCCGGTGGACCCGAGCCTGCCGTCAGCCAGATAAAATGTGACCAAAAAACGACACCGAAACAAAGAGAGACGATAAGCTGAAGAAATGCCCACGGGCTGGGAAAACACTTTGTTTTATCCCTGAAACCGTTTTTCAATTAAAATCAGAAAGCCGGATTTTGTTAGCCCTGAATTTGGGTTTTCCCATAATAAATTAAAAAGTAACTCGACAATTGGCTGAAGGAAAACTTAGCCATCGTCTGAACTGAACCTTCGTCTGAACTGAGCCATTGTCTGAACTTAGTCATTGTCTGAAAAGTACAGATAAACCATTTTGGTCTGAAAAGCAGAAAAAACAACTGGCTGATTTAAACAGCCTGCTGTCTTTTTTGAAAATTCCTCGAAATTTCCAGAAATCGTTCTATTATTTTTAACCCTTCGGGAGTCAGCACGGACTCGGGGTGGAATTGCAGGCCATAGATAGGATATTCTGCGTGCTCGACTGCCATGATGGTTCCATCTTCTGCCCGTGCAGTAACCTTTATTCCGGGAGCCGGTTCCCCAATCTCAAGTGAATGGTAGCGTCCGGCTTCAAATTGCTCTTTCATTTTTGTAAAGAGCTCCGATTCCGTATGCAGGATCCTTGAACTTTTTCCGTGTACAGGTCCCACTTTACATCTCCTGACAGGGCCTCCGAAGGCTACGTTGATTGCCTGGTGCCCCAGGCAGACTCCCAGAAGAGGGATTTCCCTGCCCATTTCCCTGATAATCTCCAGGCAGTTCCCAATATCTTTCGGGTCAGACGGATTTCCGGGCCCGGGTGAAATTACCAGCGCATCAGGCTTGATTTCTCTAAGTTCTTCTAAGGTTACTGTGTTGGGAAGGACCAGGGTATCTTTTTCAAAGTATGAAATGTAGTCTACCAGGTTCCATACAAAGGAATCCTTATTATTTATGAAAACGATTTTCACCTGAAAACACCTCTTGAAATTTTTTCGTTCATCTCAGAGTTCTCCGCCGATAGCCGCAAGCATTGCTGCCATCTTTCTCTCGGTCTCCCTGAACTCATACGCAGGATCGGAATCCGCAACAATGCCTGCCCCTGCCTGCACTGAAGCCTTTTTACCCTGTACAAGTACGGTCCTGATAACGATTGCAAAATCAGCATCTCCGTTCCAGCTGTAGTAGCCTACCCCGCCGCCGTAGATACCTCTTGGAGCTGGTTCAAGTTCGGAAATAAGCTCCATTGCACGGATTTTCGGAGCTCCCGAGAGGGTTCCTGCTGGAAATACCGCTCTGAAGGCGTCGAACTGGTCACATTCGGGTCTGAGAGTTCCTGAAACCGTACTTTCTATGTGCTGGACATGGGAATACTTCAGGACTTTCATGAAGTCGGAAACCTTTACTGAACCACTTTCGGAGACCATCCGGACATCGTTTCGCCCGAGGTCAACAAGCATTACATGTTCTGCCCTTTCCTTCTCGTCGTTGAGCATGTGCAGGGCAAGAGCTTCGTCTTCAGCTTCGGACTTTCCCCTGGGACAGGTGCCTGCAATAGGGTTAATGATTACAGTCCGCTTATGGACAGTAAGCAAGGTCTCAGGGCTTGCCCCGACAATTGCCAGGTCCCCGAACTCAAAAATGTACATGTAAGGGCTCGGATTGATTGCCCTCAGCTGCAGATAGAGCTCAAAGGGAGACTGTTTCAGTTCGAATTCGCATTTTCTGGAAAGGACTGCCTGGAAAATATCCCCTGCAAAAATATGTTCTTTTGCCTGGAGTACGGAAGCTTCAAACTCCGACCGCTCAACGCTGCAGACCTGTAAACGTGACTCTGATGCGGTTGACGGGCTCGAAACTGCTGCTCCTGAAACAATTGCTTCTTCTTCTGCTGGTGCTGTCTTTGCTGCATCTTCCGGCAGGTGAGCCCCCTTAATTGCCGAGTAAAGCTTCTCTGCCTCTGAAAGTGCTTCTTCGTACACTTTTCCAGCATCCGAACCCGGGCTTACGAAGGGAGTGATAACTATGTAGACCTCTTCAGTCAGGTGGTCGAAGACAAAACTTTTTGAAACGAGCAGGTACTGAAGTTCGGGGATATCGGACTCAAAACCTTTCTCGACCCCAAGCCAGCTGTCATAGATTGCATCGTACGCTGTATAGCCGATAGCCCCTCCCAGGAAAGTCTGCCTCTCAAAACGTCTGGAATTGAGAAGTTCTATCCCGTTTGCAGGAGGAAGAGCCAGGCGAAGGGCATCGAAAAGATCTTTCCCCTCTGGAATTGAAGCCGTAAATTTCTCCGCACCTTCTATATTCTTCGCTTCTATTTTCTCCGCTTCTATATTCTTCGCTTCTATATTCTTCGCTTCTATTTTCTCCGCTTCTTTTTCATTTTCTGCGGTTTCCGGGCCGCAGACTTCCTCCATCTTTGCGCAGATCGCTTCAAAGAGAGGAGAAGCTTTTGGGTTAAGGAGCTCAAGGAAAATTTTTCGGTCACTTATTTTCAGTACTGCGTCGGGGTCGTTTCCAACAAAGGAGTATCTTGCCCGGCTTTCCTGTTTTTCTACTGACTCCAGCAGGTAAGAGTAGCCTGTTGTCCCTGAAACCCTCAGGGCTCCATAAAGTTCAAGGGGAGAGCAGGCAGCGGAACAATCGGTATCTACTTTTGCAAAGAGCTGGACAAGGCCCGGCTTTTCGAGCCCGGAGACAAGCTCCAGAAATTCGTCTTTTCCAAGGTCAAAGGAAAGCATCGGCACACCTCACTTCTTTAATAAAATTCATGATTTTCACAGCATCTTTTTTTCCGCAGGTCTCTACCCCTGAAGCTGTGTCCACAGCATAAGGTAAAACGGCCCTGATAGCATCCTGCACGTTTTCAGGTTTGAGCCCACCGGCAAGGATCAGAGGGAGTTCTGTTTCTTCTGCAATTCTCCGGCTCAGGTCCCAGTCATGTACACAGCCTGTACCGCCGGTTTTCCCGGCAACCCCTGAGTCCAGAAGCACGCTGTCCACAGCGCCGCATTTTTCCAGCTTGCGGACATCCTCAAGAAGGCGCTTTACAAGGTTCTGGAGTTTAGAAGCCCCCCACCCTGCAGGTACAGAAAGAGTTTTTATGATAGGGATATCTGCTTTTTCCCTTATGACTTCAAGTTCGAGAAGGGGTAGACTGGAATGAATCTGCACTATGTCCGGCCTTACTTTATCGATAAGTTCCAGGGCGCAGGCGGATGTTTCAGGCATTATGACCATTACCGAATCAAGGTATTTCGGGACTTTTGAGACAAGAGCAGCAGCGGTATCCGAATCGAGTTTCCTTGGGCTTTCCACAGGGACTTCCGTGATAAAGCCAACAGCATCGGCTCCGTAGAGAGCTGCAAGTTCTATATCTTCAGGACTGCGGATCCCGCAGATTTTTACCCTGGTTTTTAGATTTGTTTTCATACCTTTTCCCCGGAAACCGGGCTTAACAAGGATGTGTCGGAAGAGGTGAGAAGAGCTTCTTCCGGGCAAGAGCCCTCTTTTTTGCCCTGCCTGGAAAGTTCGGCAGTGAAATTCCGAAACTGGTTGAACTTGACCATAACTTTCCCGCTGTCAATCGCATTTTCAGCAATGGGGATTGCCTGCCGGATTGAGCCAACTATCCCGCCTACATAAAGGGCTGCAGCTGCGTTCAGGACAACAATGTCCCTCTTTGGCCCCTTCTGGCCCTTGAAGATACAGAGAAGATCACGAGCATTTTCTTTCGGAGTGCCTCCCTTTATGTCTTCGGGCTTTGCCCGCAGCATGCCCATAGATTCCGGAGTAATAGTGTATGTGGAAACCTTTCCCTCCTTTAATTCAGCAACATAGGTTTCGCCCACGTTTGAGATCTCATCCATACCGTCCCCGTTCACCACAAGCGCGTGTTCGGTCCCGAGCTCAGCAAGAGCATAAGCTATCGGCTCACAGAGGCTTTTGTCAAAGACTCCTACAACCTGCCCTTTCGCTCCTGCCGGATTGGTCAGAGGCCCGAGGATATTGAAAACTGTCCTTACCCCAAGCTTTTTCCTGACCCCTGCAACCCGCTTCATGGCAGGGTGGAAAACCGGGGCAAACATGAACCCTATGCCTATCTCTTCTATTACCCTCCTCACCATTTCAGGGGCAAGATCCACTTTGATCCCCAGGGCTTCAAGCACGTCAGAACTTCCGGACATTGAGGTGGCAGCCCTGTTTCCATGTTTGGCTACAGGGACTCCGGCTGCTGAAGTAACAATTGCGGCTGCTGTTGAGACATTGATGGTGTTAAGCCCGTCTCCTCCTGTCCCGACGACGTCCACAAGCCTGAAAGGAACGTCCGGCTGGATCATATTGGCGACTTTCTTCATTCCCTTTACAAAGCCTGTGATTTCTTCGGGGGTTTCTCCTTTTGCCTTGAGGGCGAGCAGAAATGCTCCTATCTCCTCATCCCCTGCCGTGCTCAGAATCTCGCCCAGTGCGGCTTCGGCTTCTTCAGAACTCAGATCACGGCCTTCTTCCAGTTTTTGAATATATACTTTTATTCCCTGCATTCTTCTCCCTCTCCTGGAATTCCCTGTTTCAATTTGCTTCAAGTATGCCGGATTTGAGTTCCCTTGCAAGGGTCTCCAGCTTTTCGTTTACATCTTTTCCTTCTTCAATGATCCTGACAAAAGCCGAGCCGACAATTACAGCGTCTGCCCCCGCTTTTATAACTTCTGCAGCTTGCTTTCCGGTCGATATTCCAAAACCCACAGCTTTCGGAATATCGGTTTTTACCCTGTCAAGCAGTTCTTTTGTGGAACCTGAAATGTCTGCTCTGGCCCCTGTAACCCCGAGCCTTGAAACCAGATAGATGAAGCCCGAGCCTCTCTCCAGGATCTTCTGGATTCTTGCATCGGTAGTTGTAGGTGCGACCAGAAAGATCAGGTCAAGCCCGTGTTTTTCACAGCTGTTCTTCAGGTCAGCTGCTTCTTCTACCGGGATATCGGGTATGATCAGTCCGCTTATTCCTGCTTCTGCGGCATGTTCAACGAATTTTTCCACTCCGTACCTGAACACAGGGTTGTAATAGGTCATGCACACAAGAGGGACTTCAACCTCAAGGGCTCTGACAAGCTTGAAGTAGTGTTCAATATCCATGCCGGCTGCAAGTGCCCTCTGGCCTGCTGCCTGGATGGTCGGCCCGTCAGCCACAGGGTCTGAAAATGGGAACCCGAGTTCGATTATATCTGCGCCCCCATTTGCCAGAGCTTTTACAATCCCGGAGGTTGCCTCTGCAGAGGGGTCGCCTGCCATCACATAGCCGATAAGGGCTCCTTCTTTTTTCTGCTTCAGTTCACCGAATTTTTCTGAAATTTTTTGCCTTTCCACCTGGTTTTCCACCTGGTTTTCCATCTGGCTTTCCATTTTAGATCCCTCTCTTCAGGCTCAGAACAGTTTCCAGGTCCTTGTCCCCTCTTCCCGAGAGGTTTACTACCACAAACTCTCCAAGTTCCCCGGACTCGGCAGCTTTTTTAAGGTAGGCAAGGGCATGTGAAGATTCAAGAGCAGGAATGATTCCTTCAAGCCGGCTCAGTTCGTGAAAAGCTTCAAGTGCTTCATCATCTGTGACATAGCGGGCTGTAACCCTGCCGCTCTCCGAAAGGTAGGCCAGTTCGGGTCCTACTCCTGAGTAGTCAAGCCCTGCGGATATGGATTCGGACTCAAGGATCTGCCCGTTTGTGTCCTGCAGGACTTTTGTCCGGGCTCCGTGCAGGATTCCTTCTTCTCCTGCGCAGAGGGAAGCTGAGTGGAGAGCTGCTTTTTCCGTACACTTCAGGGATTTTCCCCCGGCTTCCACGGCAATCAGTTTGACCTCTCTGTCTTCGACAAAGGGATGGAAACTCCCCATGGCATTGCTCCCGCCGCCTGCACAGGCGATGATAGAATCAGGCAACCTGCCTTCTTTTTCCATTGCCTGCTCCTTTATCTCACGCCCGATAACGCTCTGGAAGTCCCTTACGATCATAGGATAGGGATGAGGACCAACCACTGATCCGATCAGGTAGTGGGTGTTTCCTATGTTGGTGACCCAGTCCCGCATCGCCTCGTTTATTGCGTCTTTGAGGGTTTTTGAGCCGGTCTCTACGGCTTTTACCTCGGTTCCCATGATTTCCATTCTGTATGCGTTCATCTGCTGGCGTTTGATGTCTTTTGCTCCCATGTAGACGATAGTTTCAAACCCTAGAGTCGCTCCCACCATGGCTGTCGCAGTCCCATGCTGTCCTGCGCCTGTTTCGGCGATAAGTCGGGTCTTTCCCATGAACTTTGCAAGCAAAGCCTGCCCGAGAGCGTTGTTGAGTTTGTGGGCGCCCCCATGCATCAGGTCTTCCCGCTTGAGATAGACCTTTGTCCCGTATTTCTTGCTCAGGTTCCGGGCAAAGTAAAGAGGAGTTTCCCTGCCCCCAAAGTCCCTGAGGTAATGGTCAAGCTCCCGGACAAATTCAGG
>JBFHIK010000135.1:0-7035 GCA_041596555.1 Methanosarcina sp. | reverse complement strand
GGGTGGTTATCGGTCTTGCCTGGAGAATATAAAGGGTTGAGCCCCTGAAGGTCCATTCTATATCCTGGGGAACTCCGAACAGGTTTTCTGTTTTTCGGACCAGTTCAAAGACTTCCAGAACCTCAGCAGGGGTAAGAGGCGGATTTTTTTGAAAAGTTTCTGGGAGGGCTTTAAGCTCCGTACTTTTTTCTCCTGCAAACACCGCTTTTTCCCGTTCAGCCGGCATGTAGGTTTTTATGCGTCCTGTCTTTCTGGCAAGGGTCCAGCGGTCAGGTTCCACAGTCCCGTCAACAAGCCCCCTGTTAAGCCCGTACACAGCTTCGATAACGGCTTCGGACTTGTTATCTGGATTTTCCCCAAAAGCAACTCCGGATACTCTTCCCTCTACCATTTCCTGGACCAGCACAGCCATTGCACTGCTGAGAATATCAAGCCCCATTTCTTTTCGGTACAGGAGAGCCGCATCCGACCAGAGGGAAGCCCAGACAAGGCGGAGGTGCCGCAGGATAGCCCGGGCTCCACGAATATTGACATATGAGGCGTGAACCCCTGCAAAAGAGGTCTTTGCACTGTCTTCTCCGGGGGCAGAAGACCTGACTGCAACTGCTTTTTCTCCAAAATAACTGGAAAACTCCTCTTCCAGGTCCTTTTCCATTTCTCCGGGAAAGGGAGTCTGGGTGAACATATGCTTAATTTTTTCCGAAATGTCCCAGAGTTCTTCCCAGCGCATCTCTTCAAAAGGCTTTCGGCTAAGTTCAAGGAGGATTCTGCCTCTGAGCCCTGTCCTGTCAACATATGTCTCGTAGGCTTCAGTGCAGATGCAAACACCTGCAGGGGCAGTTATTTCCTCCCTGTGCAGGGTCCCGAGGACAGAAGCTTTTCCTCCGCAGATTTTTCCGGTATTTTCCCGGATCTCTTCGATAGGTATGAGCCATCTTCCCGTAGTTTGCCTCCCTGGGTTTGAGTTTTACTTAATCCTGCTCCCCCCGTATCTGGCTGGATACCTTTCCTGTATTCCTTGTATTCCTTGTATTCCTTGTATTCCTTATTTGCCCGGGCAAAAAGGGGATAGTGTTTCCTGAAAAACTAAAAATCTCAGACCTGAATAAAAAAGGTCTGATTATAAACGGGTCTGATTCTAAACAGGTCTGATTCTAAACAGGTCTGATTCTAAACAGGTCTGATTCTAAACAGGTCTGATTATAAATATATTAAACCGAAACTTCTACAACATGCTGGAAACGGGTAACTACAATGTACTTTTCTATTCTGATTTTCAGAAAAGCAGTTGTAGGAGATTTCAGGAAGTCCGTAAGGTACGGGTGCTTCATCAAATAGATTTTTTCCATTATACCGCGTTCGAAATCTTCTATAGGTTCAACCCTTCCCAGGGCTGTTACTGCCATTGCTTCCCGGAAATCGTCTATCGTGTTTTTCCGGTTATCAATCAACATGGAAACCTCAGGGTTTGCTAGCAGGTTTGAGTACTTTCTGGTCGCTCTGGTAGTCGAAAAAAGAAGATAAGTAAGCTTCTCATTCGCAGCAAAGGCCACCAGGCTTACATAAGGTGCAGTTCCGTTTTGAGTCGCCAGAACGGCAAGGGGCTGTGAATCAAAAAACTTCTTCAACCGTCCGAGACATTCTTCTTTTTCAAGTCCTATTTTTTCCAGAGAAGTCCTCTCTGCTCCCTCTTCCGGTTCGTGGGGAAGAGCTGATGCGATTTCGTCTTTTATAGTAACAGCTCCTTAGCTCACTATTTCTGGTTTTATTTTAATAGATCATGAACTTCCAATGAACAGGTTATTTTTTAAGAGTTCCCACAACAGGATAATCCTTAAATATCTCAGGGCCGTGAGGGGCTTCATCCATAGTTTCTGTAAGGTCCTGTCCTGAATCATGAAGTCCCTGATGATTTCCGTCTTCCCACAGATAACTGTCTGATACATCGTATACCTGGCCTTCATATGCAATGTAAACCTTGCCGTTCTTCCCGTTGTACTCTGAAAGTTCTTCAAGTGTGTATTCTTTCATTTTCTATGTCCTCCATTTCTTTGACTTTGCAATACATTATCTGAGTTTTTACAGTCCAGCTTGAATCCTGTATCCAGCTTGAATCCTGTATCCATCCTTAAGCCTTTATCCGGCTGAATCCGAACCTCAAACATTCAGCATCTTTAACATATCGCTGGTTTCGGTAGTAGGAAGCTTGCATGCATGGTTCTGGCAGACGTATGCAGTTGTCTTTCCCTCAATTGGGAGCTGTTCTTTTGTATAATTTGCAAGGTCTGCAATTTCTGGATTTTCTCCTTCGGGCCTGAAAACCAGCACTTTATCAGGTACGAAGTAGCTCCAGAGCTCTTCGAGCATATGTACCGTATCCGGAGATTCGCGCTTTCCTGAAATAATGACTTCATATGAAGGCCCCAGCCTGAAATCAAGGGCAGACAGAAACTGAGTGTACCCTGAAGGCGCTTTCCGGATCAGCTTTGAAAATGCGCGTTCGAGCTTTTCAGCAGTTTCCTCAAGTTCAGGATCTGCAATTATCCTGGAGATACGCAGAAGATTCGACATTTCAACTGAGTTTCCGGATGGGATTGCTGAATCTGCAAACTCCTTTTTTCTGAAGATCAGGGATTCACTATCATTGGCTGTGAAATAGAGCCCCCCGGAAGCCGGGTCCCAGAAGTGTTCAAACAACTCCCTGTTCAGGGAAACGGCTGCTTTGAGGTGCCGCACCTGGAACCCTGCCTCATAAAGTTCCAGGAGCCCATGTGTCAGGAAGGCGTAGTCATCGGAAGTTCCGGAAATTCCTGCAGCTCCATCCCTGTAGCGATGAAGTAGCCTGTTGCCGGGGCTGTAAAGGGTTTCCATAATAAAATCTGCGGCTTTTTCTGCGGCTTTCAGATACTTTTGTTCCCCGAAAACCTGGAAACCTTTTGCAAAAGCTGCAATCATAAGCCCGTTCCAGTCGGTCAGGATCTTGTCATCCATTGAAGGCCTTTTGCGCTCGTATCTTGCTGCAAGGAGTTTCTCTCTGGCACTTCTTACCCGGTTTTCCACTTCTTCTACGGGAATCTTAAGTTCGGCTGCAAGGGATCCCGGAGAGCGGACCATATAGAAGAGGTTTGTTCCGGTTTTCCTGCCTCTTATTTCTTCTTCAAAGTTGCCTCCCTCCTTCAAATTGAACATTTCAATTATCAATTCGGAATCCTCAGGGCCAAGGATGCTCCGGACCTCTTCTATGGTCCACAGGTAGTACTTTCCTTCTTCTCCTTCAACATCTGCATCCTCCCCGCAGTAAAACCCGCCTTCCGGAGATGTAAGGTCCCTTAAAACGTAATCAAGGATCCCTTCTGCTGTTTCTTTATACAGGTCTTTTCCTGTAACCTGATAGGCTTCAGTGTATGCTATTGCGGTAAGAGCCTGGTCGTATAACATTTTCTCAAAGTGAGGCAGAAGCCACATGTTGTCCGTGGAATATCGATGAAAACCCGAGCCCAGCTGGTCATAGATTCCTCCACTGCGCATATTGTCCAGGGTATGTTCTACCATATGAAGGGCTTCGGGGTTTCCGCTGCGTTTCCAGTAGCGGAGCAAAAAGGAAAGTTTGTGCGGGGTCGGGAACTTTGGAGCCCCTCCAAAGCCTCCATACTCGGTATCAAATGACTCCAGCAGTTCTTCATAAGCTTCTTCGATTATCTCTTTCTCAAGCCCTTCCCCTGCAGACTCTGCAATCATGTTCTGGATGGTAGATGTAATCTTTTCAGCTGAATCAAGTACATCTTCATGTTGCTGGTTCCAGATTTCTTTTATCCTGGGCACCAGTTCCAGCATTCCGGTCTGGTTGAAGCGTGATTTTTTCGGAATGTAGGTGCCGGCAAAAAAAGGTTTCTTATCCGGAGTAATAATGATATTAAGAGGCCAGCCCCCTCTTCCAAGAATAATCTGGCAGATAGTCATGTAAATGTTGTCAATATCCGGCCTTTCCTCCCGGTCCACTTTTATGGAAACAAAAGCTTCGTTCATGAGGCTTGCAACCTCTTCATCCTCAAAAGACTCATGCGCCATCACATGGCACCAGTGGCAGGTCGAGTACCCGACTGAGAGAAAAACAGGCTTGTTTTCTTTTCTGGCTTTCTCAAAAGCCTCTTCTCCCCAGGGGTACCAGTCCACAGGATTATAGGCGTGCTGTAGAAGATAAGGGCTCTTCTCGTTAATCAGGCGGTTAGGTTTTCTTTGTTCTTTTCCCAGTACAATCCCTCCTGTTTTTCCTCACGTTTTCAGATCTCTCCAGGCAATAATGCCTCCTTTCAGGACCTTTACCTTCTCAAAACCATTTCGGGTAAGAATTTCAGCAGCTCTTCTCGCCCGTATATCGGAACGGCATACGACTATTATTTCCCTGTCTCTTACATTTTTAAGCTCCGAAATCCTGTTCTCCAGGCTTCCAACAGGGATATTTACCGAGTTTTCAAGATGCCCCAGTTTTCCGGAAAGTTCACTTTCCTCTCTGACATCAAGGATAAGAATAGGAGCTCCGGACTCCAGCTCCTTCTGCAGTTCAGAGGCTGAGATAGTTTCCTTGTTAAGGTCCACCCTCTTTCGGGATGCAGCTTTTCCTTCATCTGAACTGCCGGTCTCGATAGCCTCTCTGGAAGCTTGAGAACTATGGGCGCCGGAGTCTTTTGATTTAAAAATCTTTTTTATCCAGTTTACAGGATAGGCAAATATAGCATCATCCGGTTCTCTGACCTTTAAAATACATGCTCTGCAGGAGTAAGGGTTTAATCCTCTACAAGTGCCCATTATAATTCCCCGTATCTAAATAAGTAGATACAAAATATTTGATCCTTTTCTGGATAACCTTTCCGGATAGCTTTATCCCGGCAATATATTTTGTATTTTTTTGGATCCGCAATAAGTTCTCAGGGTTATTTGATAGCCCCGGGAACTGAAAAATTAGGTATGGCCAAACTTTCCCCAATTCACATAGTCGTCACCGGAATATCAATATATCGGTACTTTTAGGGGTTGTTTCAGGGATTGTTTTTCCGGCAGGCTGTCAGGGCAGGAAGAAATTTTGGAATAACAGGAAAATGGGATCTATGAGTATAAAAAAGATAAACAGATTTTTTAGTGATTATGGAACTTACAGGTTACATAAACTAATTGTTCATAAACCATCAAGCAGGATACCTCTTTCTCGGTGCAAAGTAGCAGGGAAAGGTAATTGACTCATGTATCCTGTTTTTCACTGGCAAAAGCTATCCGAGTTCTTCGCTTTTTCCCCGCATTTTCCTATTCTAAGAAAATTTATAACTTTTGAGGCACGGTATGAGTGTTCCCGCGTTTTTTCGTCTTTTCGGGCCTGATACACTCTGATAGAGCGAAGAAAATCGATTTTTCGGAATTCTGGCCAGAAAGGAGCGCAGAAATAAGTTGCACACTCGCTACCATTAGCCTGCCATGGCAGGAAGTTGGAAACTCTTTCATCTCCTCCTGTACGGACGATCAGGTCCACATTCGGGACGGAAACTCCAGGAGCGGGGTAGAGGTGTTTTGAGATCAGGTTTTCATCCACGTCTTCAAGAGAAAGTTTTCCACTTGAAACGCACACTGCAATATCCCGGACTGCCTGTATTATATCCTGTCTGCCCCCGTAAGCAATAGCCACGTTCAAATTGAATTTCCTGTGGTGTTCGGTGGCTTTCTCAATCTTTTCAATTGACTCATTCAGAAAAGCCGGCAGTTTTGTTCTGTCACCTATTACCCTGACCTGCATCTCTTTTTCGTAGGTTCTCTTGTCGGTATGAAGCTTCAGAAATTTATCATTGATCAGATTAAAGAGTCCACCAACCTCTTCTTCTGAACGCTGGAAATTTTCCGTGGAAAAGGCATAGAGAGTGAGCTGTTTTACTCCTATCTCATGACACCACTCAATAACCCTTTCAGTAACTTCGGCTCCCATAGCGTGTCCAAAACTTCGAGCTCTTCCCAGCTGTCCGGCATATCTGCGGTTTCCATCCATAATTACGGCTATGTGTTCAGGGATTTCAGAGCTCAAAATTTCCTTTTCAAGGATCTGCTCATACTTCTGGTAGAACACGCTGAAAGTCCGGTTTTTTATGAAGCGAAGTCCTGCTCTGAAGACTCCTGTATTCCGAGGTACCATTTTCAGGCTAATTATCTGTTTTCCTCCTGGCAGTATAATAGGTAACAGGAATATTAATATACATTTTTTGCGGTAAGAAGTTGACTATTTCTCATAAAATCAAAAAGTTAATTTTTCTTTTACTTAAAGGTGGCATACTATCTAAATTTGTTCATCACGTGTTCAATTCTTGTGTCAGGCGTCTAAGGAATGTACATGTAACATCCAGAAAGCCCCAAACATCCAGAAAGCCCCAGGGCTTCAGCGTGAGGATGAATGGCGTAAACTTTTACACTTCTCGCCATCTGCTAACCTCCAACTATTATTCAGACCCATACTGTGTACTGAATTCCTGAGCGATAACCAGGTCAGGGAAACCAGAACATTAAATTTGATTTTTCTTCACCTCTGGGACAGAGGGTAGAGCCTGTGGACTTGTGAACGGTAGTTCGAGGTATGAAGCAGGAAGCTTCAAAGCTTTAGCGTGGGGTAGTTCACTAAATTGAGATCGTAATTGAGATAGTAACGTTCTATTTTAGGCTATTATATGTACATGCGGATCGAAAAATTATATGATCTGTTAAAATAGGAATTGTAATTATATATAACACCTAACTATTTTAACTTTTTTCAATCTATTAAGCTAACCTTCCGGCTTTTAATGGATCCGGGACCAGGGCATCAACTCTCAGAAGGGGTTAAAGTCACTGATACTGATTTTAACGGAAAACTATTTTTTACATGCCTGTTTTTTATCCCTCTAAAAGAGGAATTTTTTAATAGAGTTTTTAAACCTGCAGTTCACGAAAAAATAAGGCAGGATGCTTTTGACTTTATTCATGAGAGGAATGCCGTCAATTTTCTGGCATTCCTTTCATGTTTGG
>JBFHIK010000134.1:0-7053 GCA_041596555.1 Methanosarcina sp. | reverse complement strand
TTTTCTGAAATCACTTTTCTGAAATCACTTTTCTAAAATCACTTTTCTGAAATCACTTTTCTGAAATCACTTTTCTTAAATCACTTTTTTTTATATACTCCTGCAAAAAAGCCAGTTACCAAAAAAACGGCTCCAATACTCAAAAGAAAAAGAGGCATATCAAAACCTTCTGCCTGGTTTTCAAGCACAGCAGGGGTAGAAGAGTTGTTATCAGAGTTATTGGTAAGCGGAGGCACGGGTTTCTGAGACATGGGAAGCCTGGGATTAAGATATTGATACACTGGAGAGAACCTTACAAGTACTCCATTTGCCCCGCCGTAGATAGTGTCCACTGTGAGGTTCAAAATCTCAGTAGAGTTATTAGAATATACAAAAGTACTGCCCTCACTGACAATAGCATCTTCAAGGAAAACCCCGTCACTGCGAAGTTCGATCCATACCCTGCTCCCCTCGGGATCAGCACCTTTTACGTAGATCTGATAATCCTGTAAGAAAGTGTAGTAGTCGCCTGACTGCACATAAATCTCGTCCCCGTCAATTAAAATAATGGGAAGCTGATCCTCATCTGCATCAGCAGAGACAGGAAGAACTGCACAGAAGAGAACTGAAAACAAAAAAAAGACCAGAAGGATGAAAAAAAGTGCAGGCCGGAGAGTTGTTTCTGCCCTGCTTTTTCTTCCGTATTTATTTGGGACGCGCATAAATGCATCTACCTGCAATAATTTCTTCCTTAGTATCATCGGCCTTTCTGATAATAAGCGCTCCGTCCGGAGTTACTCCAACAGCCTTGCCTTCTATTATCCTGGAAGGTGTGGTGACCTTTACCTCCCTACCAATCGTATCCGAGAGAGCAAGCCAGTCATTGAGGATATGGGAGAAGGGCTGGGTCTTGAAACTTATATACTGCTGCTCAAGCTCAAAGAGGAAATCCTGCAGGAACGAAACTCTTCTTAGATGCCTTCCAAGCTCGAATTTCAGAGTGGTCGAACCTGCGCGGAAAGACTCGGGAATATCCTTTAAATCCATATTTACATTAATTCCGATCCCGAGAACGACATAATCCACCCTATCCACTTCAGCTTTTGCTTCGGTAAGGATCCCGCAGACTTTCTTCCCATTGATACGGACATCGTTTGGCCACTTGATGCGAGCATCAAGCCCCATATCGCGAATTACATTTGCAACTGCAAGCCCGGCAACAAGGGTCAGCCTTGAGGCGTGCCTGAGAGGAATCCCGGGCTTCAGGATCACAGACATCCATATTCCGCCATGGGGTGAGACCCATTCCCTGCCCAGGCGCCCCCTTCCTCCTTTCTGTATCTCAGCGATAACAAGAGAGCCTTCTTCCTCGGAAGCTGCAATTTCTTTAGCAATACTGTTAGTTGAGCTAACTTCCTCGAAATAATGAATCTTCTTTCCCAGAAGAGTTGTTTTGAGCCCCATCTGGATCTCATCAGGGTACAGGAGTTGAGGCACTGATTTCAGAACATAACCCCTCTTCGGGGATGATTCTATTTCATATCCATCGGCCTGGAGGGATTTGATGTATTTCCATACCATCGTCCTGGAAATCCCAAGCTTGGCCCCCAGTTCCTCTCCAGAAACGGGGGTTTTCTGTGCATCTTTAAGTGCCTTAATAATTCGAGATCGTTTATCTCCCATCCGCGCACCCCATACAAATGTATACGTTCCACCGTATATATTGTCTTAGTCCAAACATATGTTTCATATTAAACAGACCGGAATTTCTCATTACGGTTTTCCGGAGAGTAAAAGGATCACCGCTGTGTTTTCTGGGCCATATTAACATAGGCATGTACAGCAGCCGTGATCGCTGCGACCTTTTTATCCTTTGCCTCCAGAGCCGAAGCCAGAGTGGCTCCTTTTTCACTATCGGCCTTAACAACCTCTTCCACAGCTTCAAGGATATTCTGCTCTTCGATAAAACCGGTTGTCATATCACCTCTGCGAAATGCCGGATTCCTCATGACAGCTTTATGGAAAGGAATATTGGTTTTTACTCCCACGACAACGTATTCGTAAAGAGCCCTTTCCATTCTGGAAATGGCATCTTCTCTTTTTCTTGACCAGACACAGAGCTTGGAAATCATGGAGTCATAATAAGGGGAGATTGTATACCCCGTATGCACACCGCTATCCACCCTTACTCCAGGACCGCCTGCGGAACGGTATCTCCGGATCTTTCCTGGAGACGGGGCAAAGTCGTTTAAGGGGTCTTCAGCATTTATCCTGCATTCGATTGCATGGCCGTCAATAACGATATCTTCCTGCTTAAGCTCGAGCTTTTCACCCCAGGCAATCTTGAGCTGTTCCCTTACAATGTCAACCCCTGTGACCATTTCGGTGATCCCATGTTCCACCTGCAGGCGAGTATTGACTTCAAGGAAATAGAAGTTCCCTTTAGAGTAAAGGAACTCAACGGTTCCTGCGTTTACGTACCCGATCGCTTTTGCAACCTTCACGGCAGCCCCTCCCATCTGCGCCCTGAGTTCGGGAGTCATGATAGGGGAAGGAGCCTCTTCAATCAGCTTCTGGTGCCTTCTCTGGATGGAACATTCCCTGTCCGAGAGATAAATCGTATTACCATAAGAGTCGGCAAGGATCTGTATCTCTATGTGCCTGGGCTCTTCTACGTACTTTTCAATAAATACCGACGAATCCCCGAAAGCCGAACCTGCCATCTTCTGCGTGGAATTCAGGGCTGTGGCAAACTCATCCCTGGAATGAACGACTTTCATCCCTATTCCACCACCACCCGCAGACGCCTTTATAAGGACGGGATAACCGATCTTGTCAGCCATCTCAAGGGCTTCGTTAACGTCCTCAACTGCATCTTTTGTTCCCGGAACTACAGGGACCCCGGCTTTCATCATCAGATTTCTTGCCCTTATTTTGCTCCCCATTTCGGCAATCACATGGCTTGGAGGCCCTATGAAGATAATACCCTCTTCTTCACAGCGTTTTGCAAAGACAGGGTTTTCAGAAAGAAAACCGTAGCCGGGATGGATTGCATTGGCTCCGGTATTTTTTGCAACTGCGATGATTGCTTCCATGTTCAGGTAACTCTGGCTGGCAGGGGCAGGGCCTATCAGATAGGCTTCATCGGCATACTTGGCAAAGAGGGCATTTTTGTCAGCCTCCGAACAGACAGCTACAGTGGAAATTCCAAGCTCCCGACAGGCACGCATGACTCTGATTGCTATTTCACCGCGGTTTGCAACGAGTACTTTTTTGAACATAATACATTCCACCTTGCTCAATTCACTCGATTGACAATATTATGTCGCCGGGAGTAACCGTATCTCCTTCGGAAACAAAAATTTCCTTAACGGTCCCCGAATGTGGAGCATGAACAGCGTTTTCCATCTTCATGGCTTCAATGACAGCAACCGTATCTCCTTCCTTTACAACATCTTCTACCTTAACCTTCAGGGAAAGCACCATACCCTGCATTGAGCTGGTAACTCCTCCTTTAATGGATTCAGCTTTTGGCTTTTTAGGGGATGCCTCGGAGATGGAAACTCCGCCGAGAGGCTCGATCTTGACCTCGTAGACCTCATCATCGACCTCTACTCTGAAGTGGGTAGGCATTGTGTACTCCTGAGGAGCTACCGGAGCCTGAGTAATAACTGCCAGGGATTCTTCTTCCATTTCCCCTTTAAGGAACTTCGGCGCAATTGCCGGGTAGAGGATGTATGTAAGGATGTCTTCTTCGGATTTTGCAATGCCCATTTCCTCAGCTTCTTTTTTCCTCTTCTCATACTCAGGCTTGAGAAGGTCTGCGGGGCGGCAGTGAATCGGTTCTTCGTCGCCTATAATCTTTCCAATAATCTCAGGGCTGAGTGGGGCAGGAGAACGCCCGTAGAGCCCGCGTACATAATCCTTTACCTCTTTAGGAATGACCTTGTAGCGTTCCCCCATAAGCACATTGAGCACAGCCTGCGTGCCTACAATCTGGCTTGTAGGAGTTACAAGAGGCGGATACCCGAGCTCTTTTCGGACTTTTGGCATCTCGTCAAGCACAGCTGCATACTTGTCAAGGGCATTCTGCTCTTTTAACTGGGAAACCAGATTAGAGAGCATGCCCCCAGGGATCTGGTAAATAAGGACATTGGTGTCGATTTGTTCGGAAATAGGGTCAAGAATTCCCCGGTACTTGTCCTTCAGGTCTTTGAAATACCTGACAACCTCTTCAAAGGCTCCAAGGTCAAGACCTGTATCATAGGGCGTTCCCTTAAGAGCTGCAACAACGGTCTCGGTAGGAGGCTGGGATGTCCCCCAGGCCAGAGGAGAGAGTGCAGTGTCCAGAACATCCACCCCAACAGTACAGGCTGCCATATAACTCATCGGGGCCATTCCCGAAGTGCAATGGCAGTGTAGAGAAATGGGGATTGAGACCTCTTTTTTCATGGCACTGATTATACTGGTAGCCTCATGGGGAGAGAGAAGCCCTGCCATATCCTTGATGCAGAGGGAGTCACATTCCAGCTCCTCAAGCTGTTTTGCAAGCTCCACATACTTTTCTACTGTATGTACAGGACTTATGGTGTAGCAGACCGTACCCTGCACGTGGGCTCCCAGGCCTTTTGCCACTTTAATAGAAAGTTCCATGTTCCGGACATCATTGACCGCGTCGAAAATCCGAAAAATGTCAATGCCGTTATCATAGGCTTTGGTGACGAACTTTTCAACAACGTCGTCCGAATAGTGCCGGTACCCTACAAGGTTCTGGCCGCGGAGCAGCATCTGAGCATCTGTATTGACCATCTCTTTCTTGAGGTCCCTGAGGCGCTGCCAGGGATCTTCATTAAGGTAGCGAATACAGGTGTCGAAGGTGGCACCTCCCCACATCTCAAGGGAATGATATCCAATCTGGTCCAGTTGTTCAACCACTTCGAGCATGTCCCTTGTCCGCATCCTGGTTGCCAGGAGGGACTGGTGTGCATCCCGGAGGACGGTTTCAGTAATTTTTACACGCATGGATGAGCCTCTTAAATCGAATCAAAAAAACAGAATTTATTGAAATATACTCATCCTTGACTTTTCCAGAGAGATTGAGCTGGAATTTCCTGAGTATAAATAGAAGCTTGTTTTTTGATTCGGTTCGGTCAAAGAATATTAGTATCCTGATCAATGTTGACTGAAGTAGCCTGCAATTTGCCTGGAGAGGGTTAATTCGGTACAATAATAAAACCGAATTTCCGGTACCACATAATTAGCAGGAAAAATTAAGATTACAGATACACTCACAAAACTCAACACGTCTTGCGTTGAGAAGAATATTTTTAATAATACCATTGTTAACAAGTAAATAGTTTTCGCTGCCGTTAACATTAAAGAGCACTCTTCTCAAAAAGAAGCACCCGGATCAGGAAAAAATGAGAATACAATAATAGGAAGCTCCTGAATCTGATGGAAAAAAGAAAGAAAAAGAGAATAAAACAAAAGAAAGCTCATTGTCTGGAAAATACACTTTTTTGCTTTCGCCCTACAAAGAGCCACTGGTCATAGGTGCCTTCTGAATCCGTGTTGTCCACAATCTCTCCCTCGACCCCTGCCTTAAGGAGAGTATCGGCGAGAATTTCAATCTCAGGTTTGCTGCTTACGGTAAAGAGCAGGACAGCCCCTTCAGCTGCAACCGAGACCGCCTCTCTCATAATGCCGGTCCAGAGCTCCTTGTTAAATTCATAGACAAGCCCCAGCATAAAGCCCATTACGGCATCAAAACTGCCGGGCTCAAAGTATCTTGAAATGACTGTTGCATCCATAACCACAGCCCTCTGGGGGTTCAGCACCTGCTGCTCAAGCCCCTGACAGACAGTACACTTATTGATTTCTATTGCCAGAGGGTCCAGCCCTAGCCTGTAGAGTGCAAGCGTTGACATCCCGTTTCCACAGCAAACCTCAAGGAGCCTGCCTTCAGGGTAATAGCCTTTTTTTCGGAGAAGATCAAAAATTTCTGTGACCCTCTTTACACGATTTTCTGAAAAAACACTTTTGTAGGACTCAGGTTTCACAGAGCAGCCCGGACAGAAGTTCCGGCTAACAAGCATAAGGGAGTAATATTCATTTATTGCGTTCCGCCAGGTTTCGGAGGGGAGCTCAATATCCTTTTCAGGAGGGTTGAGGGCAAGAATGGAGTCTGCAAGGGCTTCAAATCTGGCTTTAAAGGAAGCTGACGCAATGGCTCCGGTAAATACTGACCAGAAATCTATGGGAACGTTTTCATCTGCAGGATTGAAAAACAGCAATCCTAACGTGTGTTCCCCCTCCCTGACCCTTATAAGCCGAATGCTTCCCGTGCCCGGAAAATTTTGAACTCCGTTAAGATACTTGAGCGTACGCTCAGGAGTCCTCTGAGTAGTATAATTTTCTTCTACAAGGTAGAGCTCTTCATCGATGCCAAGGAGTTCCTGTAATAGCATGTTTGACTAGATTCTAATAATATAATATCAAGATTTCGAAAAAGAGATTCAGAATAATTTAAAATAAGAAAAGATGTAAATGGGCTTTACAAAGTAAATAAAGGGAAAAAAGAGCATTAAAGGCTAAATAAGAAGTGAAGAAAACTCCGATATAAGCAAAGGTATTTATAGAATCTGATTACAAAATCAGAGATTAGAAGGAATTTATACTAATAAAAAGAATCTTGGAGAGTATATATGGCAAAAGTGATACCTTTCGCACCAATTGAGCGTTTAGTAAGGACAGCAGGTGCTCACAGAGTGAGCGAGAGTGCAGGAATGGCACTTACGGAAATTCTGGAAGAATATGGCCTTCAGATTTCAAAAGAAGCCATAAAACTTGCAGAGCACGCTGGCAGAAAAACTGTAAAAGCTGAAGATATAAAACTGGCAAAAGAAATGCTTTAAACAAAAAAAGATCTGCTTGAAAAGCAAATGCAGATTCAGAGAGCATAAGTACGCAGCCTTTAACCCATTTAGCATCAGCTTAAATGGGCAATACGAGAAAAATAGTGTAAGAAACTGGTTGTAAGAAACTGGTTGTAAGAAACTGGTTGTAAGAAACTGG